>CACZSE010000158.1 GCA_902783735.1 uncultured Lachnospiraceae bacterium | reverse complement strand
TCGGCCGTTGTGATCCCGGTCACTTTAGTTGTCTTGCCTGCAAGTCTGAAGATCTCCTGAGCAAATTCTGCCCAGTTGCAGCTTCCTTCACATGTCGCATGATATATTCCGTAATTTCTGCTGAACATTATGCTGTCAATGGCCTTTACCAGCTCGGCTGTGCTCGTAGGAGTTCCGAACTGATCATTTACAACTCTGACCTCATCATGATCCTGCGAAAGCCTTAACATTGTCCTTACAAAGTTCTTTCCGTCTCCGTATAGCCATGCAGTTCTGAAAATAAAGAATCTGTCCGCAAACATTGTGACCATCTTTTCAGCTTCTGCCTTTGTCTCGCCATATACACTCTTCGGACATACGGGGTCCGATTCAAAGTACGGTGTCTGCTTTGTCCCGTCAAATACATAATCCGTAGAAATGTGGATCATTCTTGCCCCAACCGCTCTTGCTGCGATCGCAAGGTTTCTCGGACCGATCACGTTTACCTTAAAAGCTGTGTCCTGATCTGTCTCGCATGCATCGACAGCAGTATATGCAGCGCAATTGATGATCGCATACGGTTTCTCGCTCTCTACCAGATCTGTCACCTCTTTAATATTGGTGATGTCAAGCTCATCTACATCGGTATTTATAAGTTCTATGCCGTTTTTATCGGCATAGAACCTGTTTATCTCTCTTCCCAACTGGCCATTACAGCCTGTAACAAGTATTTTTTTCATTATTCCTCACCTTTTCATGTCGGTTATCAATGATATCATCTGAGTCCCAGTCTGTTAAGAGCAGAGAATATGGCCCTTACAGAAGCTCTTGTGATATTTGAGCTTACACCTACTCCGTAAGTAACGTTTCCGGTATTGGAATCAAGAAGGTGTATATAGGCTGCTGCCTGTGAATTTGAACCGGACTGCAGAGCGTGCTCATTGTAATCCAGGATCTTAAATTCAATATCAAGGCTGTCCTGAAGAGCTCGTTTAACAGCATCGATAGGACCGTTTCCTATTCCTTCGGCTGTCTTTTCAACTCCGTCATCAGTATATACAAGAAGAACCTTTGTATCGAAGTTGCTCTCTACTTCATCCGAAAGATCGTCCACCTTTAACTTGCGGAAATGAAGAGGCTCTTTTCTGTCGAGATATTCACGTTTGAATTCTGCCATGATCTCATCGGGAGATACCTCACCCTTCTTCTCGGAGAGTACCTGTATTACATTTGCAAATTCCTTATGCATAGCCTTCGGAAGCTTAAATCCGAAGTAATTGTCCATGATGAATGCAACGCCACCCTTGCCTGACTGGCTGTTGATACGAACGATCGGTTCGTATGCCCTGCCGATATCCGAAGGATCTATGGGCAGATAAGGAACCTGCCATATCTGGCTGTTTCTTTCTTTCATAGCCTGAACACCCTTGTTTATGGCATCCTGATGTGAACCGGAGAATGCGGTAAATACAAGTTTTCCCGCATAAGGATGTCTCGGATGAATAGGCATCTTGCAGCATCTCTCATATATTTCAATTATCTCATTGATGTTTTCGATGTTAAGCTGCGGATCAATACCCTGAGAGAACATGTTATAAGCAATGTTAAGGATATCGACATTACCGGTCCTCTCGCCGTTTCCGAAAAGCGTTCCCTCGACACGATCAGCTCCGGCAAGCATAGCAAGCTCCGCACTTGCTACACCGCAGCCTCTGTCATTGTGAGGATGAATGCTTAAGATAACACTTTCACGGTTGTTTAGACGCTTATTCATCCACTCGATCCTGTCGGCATATACATTAGGTGTTGTCATCTCAACAGTAGAGGGAAGGTTTATTATGATCGGGTTTTCAGGTGTGGGTCCCCACTCGTCAATAACGGCATTGCATATCTCAAGCGCAAAATCATCTTCTGTTCCGGTATAGCTTTCCGGAGAATATTCAAGAAAGATATTTCCATCAAATTTCTCAGCCCTTTCTTTGACCATGCGCGTACCGGCCAGAGCTATATCTATGATCTCTTTTTTGTCCTTATGGAACACCACATCTCTTTGGAGCGTTGATGTTGAATTGTAAATATGTACTATTGTATTTTTTATACCCTGTATGGACTCAAAAGTCTTGTCGATCAGTTCTTCTCTGCACTGAGTAAGTACCTGTACCTTACAGTCATCGGGGATCATCTTTCTGTCTACCAGCTGACGAAGAAAATCATATTCGATCTGGCTTGCCGACGGAAAACCTATCTCTATCTCTCTGAAACCAAGCTTTAACAGATACTCAAAAAATTCAATCTTTTCATCTACCTGCATCGGATCGATCAGTGCCTGATTACCGTCTCGCAGATCTACGCTGCACCAGATCGGTGCTTTTTCTATCTGCTTGTTCGGCCACTCTCTTTCCGGATAATTAATGACAGGTACTCTTACGTACCTCTTGTAATTTAACATTTTCTCTCCTCCTGATCGTATTGTATATCACCAAGTGCTCTGCACTTACTCGGCTCGCTAACCTCGCCTCCGGCTCGCTAAGTGTGCCGGTATGGCTCGCACTAAGCTCGACTTCGCCTCGCTAAGTGCTCTGCACTTTCCCTCTCACTAGGCTCGAAAATACCTCGCCAAGTGTTCGGGAATGGCTCGCACTAAGCTCGACTTCGCCTCGCTAAGTGCTCTGCACAAAAAAGACGCCGTAATAATACGGCGTCTGCTTTTTACTATTCTCCGAGTCCACTTTCGATAGCTGTGACCAAAGCCTTTAAAGCATCTGCTTCATCCTCTCCGTCACAATTTATCTCAATCTCATCTCCACACTTTACACAAGCTCCCAAGACACTCAGAACACTTTTTGCATTCGCTGTACTATCACGAAACGTAAATGTTATTAATGATTTATACTGCATTGCTTCCTTGCATAGTATACCTGCAGGTCTTAGGTGTAAACCCGTGGGATTCTTTATAACTACCTTCTGGGAAACCATACCTCTGTTACCTCCATACTTTATTGCTATAACTTATGTACATAATAACATTTATTTTATATGTAAACAAGTATTTATATGGTAAATATTAACAAAAATCTGCTTTATACCATTGTTTTTTCTATGAGGTCTGCCAATTTTTTAGCTTCCTCATCTATAACCTTTTTGTCCTTTCCTTCGATCATGACGCGAACCTTAGGTTCTGTACCCGAAGGTCTGATAAGTACCCTTCCTTCACCTGCAAATCTGGCTTCCAATTTATCAATAGCTTCCTTTATCTGCGGATAATCGAGATAACGATCCTTGACTGCATTGCTAACTTTTGCGTTGACCAGCGCCTGTGGAAGAACTTTCATTATCCCGGCAAGTTCACTTAAAGGTTTTTTACTGTCTACAAGAACCTGAAGCAGGTGCAATGCACTTAACAAGCCGTCTCCCGTGGTATTCTCATCCAGTAAGATAACATGTCCGGAATTCTCGCCACCCAGAGAAGCTCCTATCTCTTTCATACGCTCAAGAACGTATCTGTCACCGACCTTAGTGGTCTCTACTTTTATGTTATTTTCCTTTGCCATGATGGAAAAACCAAGATTAGTCATGACCGTGACAACTATAGTGTCATTTTTCAGCCGGCCTTTACTTTTCAGGTAATTTCCGACTATAGCCATTATCTGATCTCCGTCGATCATGTTACCTTTTTCATCGACGGCAAGCAGTCTGTCCGCGTCTCCGTCGAAAGCCAGTCCTATGTCGGCTTTCTCTTTTTTAACCCTTTTGACCAGCTCCTCCATGTGGGTGGAACCGCATTTGTCATTGATGTTGGTACCATCGGGTTTGTTATGTATGGCGATCACATCGGCTCCAAGCCTTTTGAATGCCTCCACGGATGTGAAATACGAGGCTCCCTCGGCGCAGTCAGTCACGATCTTAACACCCTTAAGATCTACCGGTACCGATCTGACTGAATGCTCTATATACTCTTCATCGGCTCCCTCAAGATATTTTACCCTGCCTATATCTGTTCCTGTCGGGAAAACGATCCCTTTAAAGTCCTCTTTAATGATGGCTTCCATTTTGTCTTCCATCTCGTCAGGTAATTTGAAGCCGTTCGAATCAAAAAACTTTATACCGTTAAATTCTACAGAATTATGAGATGCCGATATAACAACTCCGGCATCCGCCTTATGTTTTTTTGTAAGGTATGCTATTGCCGGCGTGGGCAGGACTCCCGCATATAATACATCCGCTCCCATGCTGCAGATCCCCGCCATGAGCGCATTCCCGAGCATGTCTCCGGATATTCTGGTATCACTTCCTACCATGACTACCGGTTTTTTCTTTCCTTTTTTTGTCAGCACGCTGACTCCGGCCTGGCCGAGCTTCATGGCTAACATAGGGGTCAGTTCACTGTTTGCTACTCCCCTTACTCCGTCTGTTCCGAACATTCTGGCCAAATTTCTGTCCTCCTTGGATCATCCGTTCTCTTCTTCGGTGTTTTCCTCTTCCTCTTCTTCGACGATCTTCAAAATACGCAAGGTTAAAGTTGTTTTTGTATCAGTCTGCGCATCGGGTATGATAACTCCGTCGGGCAGGAACTTGCGAATGTCTATGATCTCCTCAACATTTCTTGTTACGCCGCTTATGTCCAGAGCATCTTCTATGCTTATCTTCTGAATATTCTTAACCGTACCGGGTTTTCCCGCTATATTGATATAGCTTATGGTGCTGCCGATATTACCGTCTACCTCGTAACCGTCAGCAGGTACGCCTGTATATCCGTACTCGATCGGTACTCCCTTTATGAGCCAGATCGATGCTGTTGTTGAAACATCACTGATGTTTTTGGTGATACGCTTATCTATTATCTCCTTACCCTGACTGTCGTAAAGATGTATGGGCAGCGAGATATTTACATCGGTGCTTGCATTGGTTATATCGATCTCAACAGAGACCGTGCTGACCGTATTTATGATAGATTCGGGTCCTGAAATAGATACGGCATTTTGTGCTGTACTGGTGCTGTTCAGCATATAATTCTCTGCCGGTTCACCCTGTACTTCCACACTGATGGGCAACTGTCTGCGCTTGATATTTTCAACATTTACCCTGACATAATCTTTATCCGCCTTAAGGTCGTCAGCGCTTATGCCGTTTCTTGTGCATGACAGTTCTATCGGGATATAATCACCCTCGGTAAGCTTGTTTGCATCGGCAGTCGCTATGATGTTTTTATCGGACAATTCCGAAAGTACTGATCTTGCGGCACGTACGGTAACTCTTATGTTGTCGGAGTTTTCCAAAACCTCAACATACTTGTTGTTATCCGTAAGTGTATTCATGTTGTTCATCTGAACGGTAACACTGTATGTTTGCTGACTGACGGGATCATTAATATTGATCGCGATAAGCCATAGCAAAGCAGCTATAAGGACCGCAAGAATCTTGAGTCCCAAATTATGAGTCAGCCTTTTTGCCATTCTTCTGGTCCTTTCCCTTTCTGTGTTTTCTCTTTCTATCATCATCGGGCTTATCCTGGATGGAAGTCAGACGTTCTTCTAACTCCTCGACACTCAGTCCTCTTTCAAGATTGCCCTTATAAGCAACACTTATCTTACCCGTCTCCTCGGAAACTATTATGACCATAGCATCCGTTTCTTCAGACATGCCGACACCTGCCCTGTGTCTTGTTCCAAGTTCTTTGCTGAGCATCATGTTATCGGATAAAGGAAGATAACATGTAGCTGACGAAACGCGGTCTCCGTCTATGATGACCGCTCCGTCATGTAACGGTGTATTGTGTTCAAATATGTTTATCAGTAACTGATTCGATACTATGGCATCTACTTCTATACCGGTTCTCTCAAACTCGGCAAGATTATCGTTCTGCTTTACGACTATGAGAGCTCCCGTTCTGACCTTTCCCATCTCAAAAGAAGCCTTCGCTATCTCCTTTATGGTCTTATCGGAAAACAGTCCACCCTCTTCACTGTCTCTGAAAATATCACTGAAAAATTTCTTTTTCCCCAGTTCCTCAAGTGCCTTTCTCAGTTCCGGCTGAAGCACGACTATGATACCGGTAACAGCGATAGACACGATACTCTTTACTATCCAGAGAATGGTCTGCATTTCAAAAATGTATGCAATAAAAATGAACACCAAAATAACGACCACGCCTTTAAGGAGTGCCCACGCTCTGGTGTTCCTTATCCAAACCATAATCTGATATACAAGAAAAGCAATGATCAATATCTCTATGATGTCCGTAACGTGAGCTGTGGGCACATGGAGATTATTGACGTAATTGCCAAACCAATATTGAAGCTGATCCATATATTCCAACCTGTCCGAATAACCCTGAGGTTATGTTGTCCTTCTTACTCCGTTCGCTGTCCTTACGGTTCTTGCCGAAGTTCCCGATGAACCGGAGGATGATGACGAAGCCTTCTTCCTTCTTTTTTCCGCTCCCATCTTTGGAACGGCTTTTACATAATAATAATACTCCTCATCTTCAAATTGAAGATTTTCCGTCTGCCTGTAGTCAAGTCCATGGAAGAAAAACTCGATCACAAGAGCCAATACTGCTGCAAAAACCGATCCGAACAGTATCCCTCCCATGGAATAATCAAGTCTCATGCCCAATAAACATACAGTCAAAAGAATGATATCCGTAATGATACCTCCGAAAATTGCCACTTTCCAGCTGTGATCGAAGGACATCCGTCTTATGATATATACAAGTACCAGAGTGACCGAAAAGCATATGATCATGCAGATCATGGATTTGTTTCCGATCATGCTGTCGATTATCTCTCTTAATCTTGTGACCATGTTCTCACTTGCAGCTGCAGCCAGCATGTCCTTATTGGCCTCTGCATAGTCTATAAGGTAAGAAAGAACAACGCCGAAAGCTACAGAAAATATAGAAAACGGTGTTCCCAAAAGCCCCATTGCCACCGGCATAAGGTATTGTGCTCTCAGTAAGAACAAAATGGGCATGAGTAAAACCGCCAACGATTCTCGCGGAACAAACCTTAAATACAATATATACATGAGCAGAAGCAATACTGCCGCAACTATCGCAACCTCAAGACTCAGCGCGTAAAAATGTAACAGCACAAAAAGTCCCGCCAAAATGGCTGTAAACGTTAACGGCATAAATGAGCAGAACAGAGCAGCCATCAATACTACGGCACCGCTTGTTATTCTCTGCATATATCCCATCTTTGCATTTATCATGTATAACATTATAAGAGCCATGATAAATTTTAGCAGAGGATTGATGTACGCTGCATTTCTCGAATATATTCTGCTGAAATTGTTCTTCAAAGCTATCAAACCGGACATAACTTATTCCTTTACCTGAGTAAACTACTCCCCTTCTTCCCCATAATACTTTTTGCTTAGTTTATCCATGACCGAAATATATGAATTGAGGCTTTTCTTAGCTTTTGCAAATTTATATGCAGCCCATATATATGTCGGTATCAGATACAAAGCCATAAATATGATATATATTTTACCTACCCGGGTGATATATCCTACCAGATCCATGTCATAGATACCCTCGAGTATGGTCTCAAAATTACAAAATGCCAGCAGTCCTCCTACTACCACAAATGCCAGCGTGCCGCATACAAAAGACTTTAACAGCTGCATTGATATGTAATCCGTTCTGAAATACTGACCTATCGGAAGATATTTTTTCCCGGCGCCTTCCTCGTAGGCTGCCAGTCTTGTCATGACTCTGACCTTTGTTTCATCTATCATGTAACAGATACTCCCTATTATTACTGTTCAAGGAATCGCATCTTGGCGCTTCCCTTCTTCTGATCGCCGCCAAACGAATCTGTTTTTTTAGTAGGATCTATCCCAAATGCTCTGTTCAGATTGTTGGTAAGCTTGTTTCTGCAATTGTCGCAATATCTTCCGGATCTTATGGTCGCTCCGCACATCTCACAATTAAGTCCGACCATTGAATCCTCAGAAAACTGAAGTCTGTCTTCTCTTATCCACTGACGGATCTGCTGTGGATCGACTTCACAGGCTTCTGCCACATCGTTTATATCACAGTTACGATTATCATCGATATATTTCTTTACGACCTGAAACTGCTGCTCTATTTCTTCTCGGCAAACAGGGCAGATCATAGGTCCGGCAATATAATTGAATAATCTTTTACATCTTCTGCAGGTTTTGACATCCATGGCTGAATCCTCCTTAGGTGACATTCGCTACCTTATGGCAACGGAAAGAAAATAGACTTTTTCCACTCCCGCACTTTTTAACATCCCGGCCATTGTGTTAACAGTAGCCCCTGTAGTGTATATATCGTCCACAATACATACCTTTTTAAAGTTTACATCATTTTTTGTAAGTTTAAAAGCTTTTTTAAGGTTTTTTTGGCGTTCATCGGCTCCCAGTTTCTTTAACGGTGCAGTGTTTTTAGATCTGATCACGATATCGTCGACTACCTGCACTCCGGAATACTTCGACAGGCATTTGGCAAATTCATGGGCCTGATTGTATCCTCTTTTATCAAATCTCTTTTTGTGTATCGGTACCGGTATGTATGCTTCTATTCCCAGAGACTCCAACACCCTGCCGTATCTTTCCCACGCCGATGCGGCATAAAACCCGGCATATTCGGGCCTGCCCCCATACTTAAAACGGTAAAGACTTTCGTTTATCTGCTCATATCCAAATACAGCAAATCCGCGTTCGTATTCAGAACGCTTTCGAGAACAGTCATGACAGTACAACCTGTTTTCATCCGGCAGCGGCTTGGAACACTTCATGCATGTTGCCCCTGACGGATACTTTATCTTCGGCTTACAGAACGGGCAGATATATTCATCTTTTATCAGCGTCCTGTCGCATATGGCACATCTGTGGGGATACAGAAGATCTATAAATGTTCTAAATAATTTCTTCATGCGCTAATTCATTACCTCTTTTATGCGCATATATAGTCCCGTATATCTTTTTCTCTCGCTTTCGTTTCGTATCATGACATTAACGGTCTCTTTATTTCCGAGTATCATGACACATCTTTTTGCTCTTGTAACACCTGTGTACAGAAGATTTCTGGTCAACAACGGTCTTGGACCTCCCAAAAGAGGCATGATCACCGCAGGATATTCGCTTCCCTGAGATTTATGGATGGTTATGGCATATGCCAGTTCAAGTTCATCAAGATGATCATATCCGTATTTTATCTTCTTTTTCTCGTCGTATTCCACACAGATATATCCCTCGGAAGCATTTATCTCAACAATGGTTCCCACATCACCGTTGAAAACTCCCGCTCCCTTATCGACGACGATATTATTTCTTCCGACGATCTCCCATTCAAGCGAATAGTCATTCTTGGTCTGCATGACCTTGTCACCTTCTCTGAATAAGATATCGCCAAATTCTTTTTCAGTCTTTTGGGATGACGGAGGGTTTATATATTTCTGCAATACGTGGTTTAAGGCTTCAACTCCAAGTGCACCGATATGTGTAGGAGTAAGAACCTGTATCTGAGAAGGGGTTGCATCTACATAGTCCGGCAGCTTTTGTGTGATGAGCTGGACCATGTGCTTGTAAATGACATTGGGGTCGTTTCTTTCAAGAAAAAGAAAGTCTTTACTGTTTGTATCAAGCGGAATGCTCTCACCCCTGTTGATCTTATGTGCATTTACAACTATGTCGGACATCTCGGCCTGTCTGAATATATGCTTCAGTATAACAGTCGGATAACACCCCGATTCGATAAGATCATATAAAACCTGCCCGGGTCCAACACTCGGCAACTGATTCACATCTCCCACAAGTATCAGTTTTGCTCCGACGGGTATTGCCTTTAACAGCGCATTAAACAGCTGAATATCGATCATTGACATCTCATCGATGATAAACACATCAGCCTCAAGCGGATTATCTCTGTTCCTCTCAAAATAGACAGTTTTACTGTCTTGTGATATAGCACCGTTCAACTCCAGCATTCTGTGAACAGTCTTGGCTTCATATCCGGTAGCCTCAGTCATGCGCTTGGCCGCCCTTCCGGTGGGCGCTGCAAGCATGACATCGAGTCCTTCCTGTTCTATACAATGTATGATTGCATTTATCGTGGTCGTCTTTCCGGTACCGGGTCCTCCCGTGATGATAAGTATTCCCGAACTCAACGAAAGTTCAACCGCTTTTTTCTGCATCTCATCCAGTTGCAGTCCCAACTCCTTCTGAACTTTATCGATACGTTTTTGAGTTATACTCTCAACCGGTTTTACGGAGTCTTCGTTAAGATCTCTTAACATAGAAGCCACCGCCAATTCCTGATTATAGAGAAAACTCGTGTAACAATTCGTGCTGTCGTTTTCGTTTTTAATGACCAGCTTTTTGTCTACCGCAAGGTTCGGAAGCTGAATCTCAACATCTTCCTCCCTTACCTCCAAAAGCTGCGATGCTCTTCTTATCAACTCATCTTTGGGAAGATAAGTATTCCCGTCTCCCATGGCCTGGGTCAGCGCATATACTATACCGCTCTGTATCCGGTACTCGGAATCGACCTTTATACCGGCTTTTCTGGCTATCTCATCTGCTTTTCTGAAACCTACACCGTCAATCTCATCCATGAGTTTATAAGGATTATCTTTTATGATGTTATAGAGAAGATTTCCGTACGCTTCATATATTTTGAGCGAAAGCGTCTGACTGATACCATACTGAGACAAAAAAATAAGAGCATCCTGCTGTTCTTTCTTTCCTACAACCTGCTCACATATGGATTGGGCGATCCTCTCGCTTATTCCTTTTATCCTTACAAGTCTTTGAGGCTCTTCTTCAATGACTCTGAGTGTATCCTCCCCAAACTCATTTACGATCCTTTTTGCCATCTTTGGACCTACGCCCTTTATGATGCCCGATGACAGATAACGTTCTATTCCAATTATCCCTGTCGGAAGTATCGCTTTTACAGATTCGAGTTTTAACTGCGGTCCGTATTGCGGATGTATTACATACTCTCCGGTCACTTCAACCATCTCGCCTTCGTCATAGCCCGACACGGTACCGACACAGATAATGTCATCATCTTCAGTTGTCAGTTCAAATACACCATATCCGTTAGTATCATTTCTAAACAGAAAATGGTCTATAACTCCGGTAAGTTTCTCCACAAACTCTCCTTAAATCACACACAAATGCTGCCCCGATAAGGGCAGCACCGAATCTACATATCATAATTTCTTTTCATCTGATCATAAAGCATCTGCGCAAGCCCAAGGCTGTTTTGCTCTGTTGACTGAGTAGCCAGATGCTGTATGGTATTGTCTTTAAAATAGTCCACCATGTTGGATGTACTCTGACTCGTAAATTCGCTCTTCGGGATCGTCTTGTTCATCTCCTTAAATACCTGTTCAAGGAAATAACTCTCAAACTGCTTGCAAACATCCATCAGTTCATCATCGGTTGCTTTTGAGTAATCCGCCGAAGCTACACTCTTAAGCTTTTCTGCTGCCGCATTCTGAACCGTCGAGCTCATATAATCACTGTATCCGTTTGTTAATCCGCTGATATCGATCTGCCCCATCTAATTACCTCTTAAGATTGTTTGCCAGTTCCATCATTGAATCGGTTGTGGTGATAGCTTTTGCATTCATCTCGTATGCTCTCTGGGCAACTATCATGTTTACCATCTCATCTACGACCTGAACTCCGGAACCTTCAAGATATCCCTGTCTGATAACACTCTTTTCCAGATTTACGTTGGTCGCCTCGTTCATGACAGCTCCGCTTGCAGCTGTAGGAATATAGAGCGTATCACTCGTCTTCTCTAAGCCCGAGGGATTGTTAAACTGATACATTCCTATGGTTATACCCATTGGCTGAGGATTGTTTTGCGCATCTGGATAACACAGCTGTCCGGTAGCATCTACCGTTATTTTATTTGCTGCATACTGATTCGTATTTATTGATATGGCCTTTCCTGTCGTATCAAGAACGGGAAGACCGTTCGAAGTGGACAGAACCAATGTATTTCCCTGGCCTGTATTGAATCTGAAGTCACCATTTCTGGTATATTTCGTAACTCCGTCTTCTCCCCTGACTGCGAAAAAGCCTTTTCCCTCGATCGCAAATGATGTATCGGATTCCGAAGCAAGGAGCGGCCCCTGCTTAAAGATCGTGGTAATGGATGAATTCCTTACGCCAAGACCAACCTGTGCGCTGATAGGTTTGTTGTCTCCGTTTGCGGTTGTAGTCTTAGACTGAAGTTCCTGATAAAGTAAAGACTTAAACTCTGCCACCTCTGTCTTATATCCGACCGAATTGACATTTGCAAGATTGTTTGCGATAGTATCAACATTTGTCTGCTGTGCGATCATGCCGCTTGCAGCCGACCATAAAGATCTTACCATACCTTAGTCCTCCTCATTCCACGAAACTATACCTTACCAAGCTGTTTTGATGCTATCTCGAGCGTGGAATCTATAGTAGTAATCATTCTCTGGTTGCTTTCGTACTGACGAGACACACTTATCATCTCTACCATCTCCTGCACAACCTGTACATTTGATGTCTCCAGATATCCCTGGTTGATGGTGTAATCACCGGGAATCTGTGTAGCTCCGTCTACCGGCTCATAATAATTCTCACCATAGTGTTCAAGATAATTGTAATCGGAAAAATCGGTTATCTTAATGGTAGTAAGGGCAACTCCCTGCTGGAAGATGTTTCCCTGCGTATCTACCGTAACCTCATGTAAAGGGTCTACCCTTATCCTTCCGTTTTCGGTGTTAAGGACGTAATCTCCGTCCTTGGTCACCAGATATCCTTCTTTATTGACGGTAAAAGAACCGTCTCTTGTATATTTTGTGGATTTTTCACCGGCCTTGTTTGTGAATTCTATGCTGTAAAAGCCTTTACCGGAAATCGCCATATCGTATGTATTTCCGGTAACTCTGAAAGGTCCCTGAGAGTAATCGGTGTAATTCTCACCGATCTTTACACCGAGGTTCATGCCCCCAATACCCTTTGCGAGATTGGGAGATTCAGATATGTCTTTGATCTTATATCCTAAAACGGTGTTAAAGGCCTGACTCGTGGCACCCTCTTTTTTAAAGCCGTGGGTGTCGGAGTTTGCCAGGTTGTTCGTTAAAACATCCATCCTGTGCTGTTCGTTTAGCATACCGGTGTATGCGGTGTACAAGCCTTTAACCATAGATTTTTTCTTCCTTTGTTCTTAATCAGTCAGTATCTCTGTATCCTGCAAGGAACTCCACATATCTTCCCGTGCCGATCGCTACGGCTGTCATGGGTTCCTCTGCCGTCATGGTCGTAATCCCGGTTTTTGAACAGATAAGATCTTCAAGACCGCTTAACAGGCTTCCGCCACCCGTAAGAACAATACCTCTCTCGGCTATATCCGCCGCAAGTTCCGGAGGAGTCTTTTCAAGTATTCCGTGAATAGCTTCTACTATCTGGGCAGTAGTACTTCTTAAAGCTTCCTCTGTGTCCTCGGATGAAACCCTTACCGTCTTGGGAAGACCGGTTACAAGGTTACGTCCTCTGACGTCCATATATATGGGTTCGCTTCTCTTGAAAGCCGAACCGATCTTTATCTTCATATCTTCAGCTGTACGTTCACCTATAAGCAGATTATGCTTCTGACGCATATAACGTACTATCGCTTCATCAAAATTATCACCGGCTATCTTGATAGAATCGCTGACAACCGTTCCTCCAAGTGAGATAACTGCGATATCTGTAGTACCGCCGCCTATATCCACTATCATGTTTCCGCAGGGTTTGCTTATATCGATACCTGCACCGATGGCTGCTGCTATAGGCTCCTCTATGATGGCTACTTCTCTGGCTCCTGCCTGATATGTAGCATCTTCAACGGCCTTTTTTTCTACTTCGGTTACTCCCGAAGGAACACAGACAGCTATCTTTGGTTTTCTTAAACTCCTGTGCCCTACTGCCTTGGTGATGAAATATTTCATCATCTTTTCCGTGACCGTATAGTCTGAAATAACACCCTGTCTGAGTGGTCTTACAGCTACTATATTACCGGGAGTTCTGCCAAGCATGAGTCTGGCTTCTTCTCCTATGGCTTTAATCTTATTTGTATCTCTATCAAAAGCAACTACCGAAGGCTCCTTAAGAACAACGCCTTTGCCCTTAAGGTATACCAGTATGCTTGCAGTACCTAAATCAATTCCTATATCTGTTCCCTGCATGTTAGGCCCCTTTCATATAAACATCCATAATCTGATATATTATATATGATTTTTATGTTGTTTAAAAGAGGTCATCTTTAAATTCATAAAAACTTAATACTTCCGATAAAACATAAAACGCACGTTGCTTTGCGGGTTCCTTCCCTTATATGCATCCGTGCGTTCATAATCTATATCGGTCTCATGTTCAGTTTACTTAACCCGTTTTAGCATCTTTTTGATATATACACCGGTGTAGGATTCCTTATGTTTTGCAACTTCCTCGGGTGTTCCGACACAGAGTACGGTCCCTCCTCTGTCTCCTCCTTCCGGACCGAGGTCTATGATATAGTCGGCAGTCTTTATAACATCCAGATTGTGTTCAATAACAACAACGGTATTTCCGCCTTCGGTAAGTTTTTTAAGTATGTCGACCAGTTTTGCCACATCATCAAAATGAAGTCCTGTCGTGGGTTCATCCAGAATATATATCGTTCTTCCCGTAGATCTTCTGCTAAGTTCGGTTGCCAGCTTTATACGCTGAGCCTCACCGCCCGAAAGCTGTGTTGAAGGCTGCCCTAACTTTATATAACCAAGCCCTACGTCGTACAATGTACGCATGATCCTTTGTATTTTGGGAACATTTTCGAAAAAAGTAACCGCCTCTTCAACAGTCATGTCCAGGACATCATAGATAGATTTTCCCTTGTATTTAACTTCTAACGTTTCCCTGTTATATCTCTTGCCTTTACATACATCGCAGGGAACATAAACATCAGGCAGAAAATGCATCTCGATCTTTACGATACCGTCACCGCTGCAGGCTTCACATCTTCCTCCCTTAACATTGAAGCTGAATCGGCCCTTCTGATAACCTCTGGCCTTTGCATCGGTGGTGTTGGCAAACAGATCACGTATCAGATCAAACACTCCGGTATATGTTGCGGGATTCGATCTTGGAGTCCTTCCTATGGGAGACTGGTCAATGTTTATCACTTTATCAAGCTGTTCTATTCCGAGGATCTTATCATGTTTTCCGGGGATGGTACGTGCTCTGTTCAGTTTCTTTGCAAGCTTTTTATATAGGATCTCATTGATGAGAGAGCTCTTTCCCGATCCCGATACACCTGTCACACAGGTCATGATACCAAGCGGGATCTTTACATCGACATTTTTCAGATTGTTTTCGGATGCTCCCTTTATCTGAAGATAACCCTGAGGCTTTCTTCTGATATCCGGTACCGCAATGGATCTTTTTCCCGAAAGATACTGACCTGTTATTGAACGGGGATTGGCCATTATCTCCTCGGCTGTTCCTTCAGCTACCACTTCACCTCCGTTACTGCCGGCTCCGGGGCCTATATCAACTATGTGATCGGCAGCATACATGGTATCCTCGTCATGTTCAACCACGATGAGAGTATTACCGAGATCTCTGAGATGCTTAAGCGTTGCCAGCAATTTATCATTGTCTCTTTGATGAAGGCCGATACTCGGCTCATCCAAAATGTAACATACTCCCACGAGGCCCGAACCGATCTGGGTCGCAAGACGGATCCTTTGAGCTTCTCCTCCCGAAAGAGATGCTGTTGCCCGTGCAAGGGTCAGATAATCCAGACCTACATCCATGAGAAAACCCACTCTTGCGCGGATCTCCTTTAATACCTGCTTACCTATGATCTGCTGTGTTTCATTGAGTTCCAGGTTATTCATGTAATCATAAAGAGACCCTATCGACATGGATGTGATATCGTATATGTTTTTATCATTTATGGTAACTGCAAGTGATTCGGGCTTTAATCTTTTACCTTTACAGCTTTCACAGGGCGATATGTGCATATATGCTTCATATTCCTGTTTCATGGTCTCGGAAGCTGTTTCCCTGTATCTCTGCATCATGTTTCTAATGATACCTTCAAATGTGACGGGGTATGTTCCTTCTCCGCGCTGACCCTTATAGTGGACCTTTACTTCTCTGGTATTTTTTCCGTATATGATCAGATCCTGCACATCTTGTGAGAGTTTCTCAAAAGGTGTATCCAAAGAAAAACCGTATTCCTTCGCAAGCGCCTTTAAAACCGCATGTGTAAAGCTTCCTTCTGAATTGGATGACTGCCATCCCATGCATGATATCGCGCCCTCATGAATACTTAAGCTACGGTCGGGAATAAGAAGCTCGGGCGAAAATTCCATCGTATAGCCGAGTCCGAAACATGCGGGGCATGCACCGTAGGGATTGTTGAAAGAAAAACTTCTGGGCTCTATCTCCTGAACGCTGATCCCACAGTCGGGACACGCCAGACTTTCCGAAAACTGGAGAACATCTCCATCAACGATCTCTATCTCAAGCAGACCCTCCGTGATCTTTAAAGCAGTCTCAACAGAATCTGTAAGTCTGCTCTCTATACCTTCTCTTATGGCCAGTCTGTCAACTACTATCTCGAT
>CACZSE010000157.1 GCA_902783735.1 uncultured Lachnospiraceae bacterium | reverse complement strand
GTTCAGCGTTACGGTAACGGGGCTTGGCATGGGCCTGGGAGCTTTTGCCTTCGGGAGACAGCTTCTCGGGATCTATTCTAAGGAAGATGCTGTTATAGTCTTCGGACTTCGAAGGATGGCTATCATATTCCCGACATATTTCCTGTGCGGGATCATGGACGTTGCCGTGGGCAGCCTCAGGGGTATGGGGTTTTCGATCATGCCCATGACTGTTTCTCTTTTGGGAGCTTGCGGCTTCAGGATCATATGGATCATGACCGTATTTGCTGCCAATCATACACCGGAAGTCCTGTATATATCCTACCCTATCTCATGGCTTATAACTTTCCTGGTACATATGATCTGTGTATTTGCCGTGGCCGGACCAAAGTTTCGCAATATGACCTCAGGTTGAGATAAATGTGTTATTATGGTATACTTACTAAGATTGTGTTTGTATAAAATACGTCATTGATTTAAAGAGGTTGCGATGAAAAGAGCTTTGATAATCGGAGCAGGTCCGGCAGGACTTACGGCTGCATACGAATTGTTAAATAAATCCAAAGATATTGAGGTCATAGTTTTTGAGGAAAGTGAGCACATGGGCGGCATTTCCAAAACCGTGACATATAAAGGGAACAGGATGGACATGGGAGGACACAGGTTCTTCTCAAAAGTACCCGAAGTCAATGAGTGGTGGGATCATATGCTTCCCATGCAGGCTGCACCGGCATACGATTATAAGACACTGGGGATAAGTGTACCGCTTGCCGATAAAGGTCCCGATCCGGAAAATGAAGACAGGACCATGCTCATGAGAAGAAGGGTATCAAGAATATTCTTTAAGAGAAAATTCTTCGATTATCCTATCTCCCTAAAGTTTGAAACACTTGCAAACATGGGGCTGTTAACAACCATGCAGGTTGGCTTCAGTTATATTGCCAGTGCTATCCACAAAAGAAAAGAAAACAGCCTGGAGGATTTCTATATCAACAGATTTGGTAAGAAACTCTACAGCATGTTTTTTGAAAGATACACGGAAAATCTGTGGGGGAGACATCCTTCCGTCATTGCACCCGACTGGGGCAGCCAGAGAGTAAAGGGATTATCGATACTTGCCATATTGAAGGATATGTTCGGTAAGATGCTGCCGGGCAAAAAGAACCGCAAGGTTGAAACATCACTCATAGAAGAGTTCAAATATCCCAAGCTCGGTCCGGGTCAGCTTTGGGACGTTACCGCATCAGAGATAGAAAAGCTCGGAGGAAAGATACTCAGATCGCATCAGGCTGTTGGGGTCATAAAGGATGAGAATAACCATTTGACGGGGGTAAGAGTAAAACACGACGGCATCGAGGAAGTGTTTGAAGGAGATTACATTATTTCAAGCATGCCCGTAAAGGACCTTGTGGCCGGCATGAATGATGTACCGAAGAAATATGCCGACATAGCAGCTGGTCTGCCTTACAGAGATTATATCACTCTCGGGGTTCTGGTTCCCAAGCTCTTACTCAAGAATAAAACAAAGATGAAGACCATTGCCGATATCATTCCGGATAACTGGGTATATGTTCACGATAAAGGCATACACATGGGACGTTTCCAGATCTACAACAACTGGTCACCATACATGATAAAAGATCTTAACAATACTGTCTGGCTTGGCCTCGAATATTTCTGTTATGAGAATGACGAATGGTGGAACATGTCCGAAGAGGAATTTGCCGATTTTGCCATTACCGATATGATAAATCTGGGACTGATCGCAAGCAAGAACGATGTCCTTGATTATCACGAAGAGAAGGTTAAGAAGGCTTATCCTGCATATTTTGATACTTACGATCACATGGATGATCTTGTGGAATATCTGAGCGGTATTGATAACCTGTACTGTGTTGGACGAAACGGACAGCACAGATACAACAATCTTGATCATTCTATGTGTACTTCTTTTGAGACTGTCAAGAACATCATTAACGGTGATAAGAACAAGTCAAACATCTGGAGTGTCAATACCGAAAAGGAATATCACGAATCCAAGTGACAGGGGTTAACAACTTATGGATCGTAGCAATATAGAAGAAACTTCGTATGAAGCGCAGCGTCTGGCCAGACGTGAGCGCATGAAGGAAGAGAAAAGACGTCAGGCGGCAGCTCGTGCCATGCTAAAAAAGTTGCTGCCTCTTGTTATTACAGGGCTCATTGCCATCGTTGTACTGATAGGAGCCATTGTCTGGGGCGTAAGATCATTGGTTGACAGACATGAAGTCCGCGAACAGGAAGAGTCTCTTTCACTTGAGCAGGAGATCGTTCAGCAGGCGGAGGTTGTTGAAGTCACACCGGAGCCCGAACCCGAAATAAAAAACATGCTCCCTGTTACCGTGGAACGTCCCGATCTTTTTGAAGGATATAAAGTTGATGCATCTTCTGCCGATGTGAGTATTACCGAGGAAGAGGTACAGAGCCAGTATGCATCTTTGATAAATGCGACCACAGGAAAGGTTCTTGTGACCAGGAACGGAAACGACAGGATGAATCCCGCATCAATGACCAAGGTCATGACTGCTCTGGTCGCATGTGAGCATATCACGGATCTTAACGAGAAATTTACAGTTACACTTGAAGATACTGATTTTGCGTATGTCCATGATCTTAGCTGTGCCGGTTTTGAAGCCGGAGAGACGGTTCCCATAAAGGACATTTTGTACGGCGCGATCATGCCTTCCGGCGGAGAGTGCTGCCATGCTCTTGAAAGGTTTGTTGCCGGAAGTGAGGAAGAATTCATCGGGATGATGAATGATAAGGCTGCAGAACTTGGCCTTAGCGGAACACATTTTACGAATTCCGCGGGACTTTTCGGAGACGATCATTATACTACTTTATATGATATATCAATGATCATGAAGGCGGCTGTGGAAAATGACATATGCAGGGAAGTTCTGCATGAGCACCTGCATGTTACAACACCTACAGAACAGCATCCGGAAGGCTTGGAGCTTTCTAACTGGTTCATGCGAAGAATAGAAGATAAATACTCCAAAACGGAAGTGATGGGTGCAAAAACGGGCTATGTGGTACAGTCGGGAAACTGTGCCGTAAGCTATACCGTTGGAGATGACGGTACAGTATATATCTGTGCTACCGGTAATGCACACAGTGCATGGAGAGCCATATTTGATCACGTTGCTCTTTATGAGAAATATGTGCAGTAGGCAATGAAGTGAACTGACATGTGATCGCAGTGATCATAACGCGATCTGTGGCAGAAGGAATAAGCGAATGGAATTAAGAGGTAAAAGCGTGTGCTCGGGCTATTCCATGGGAAGAATAGCCATCTACGACAAAAGCGAAACTAAAGTCGTAAGACGCAGATGCAAAGACGCGCAGGAGCAGATCGACAGATTCATGTCTGCGATCGCCAAAGCCAAAGAAGAATATGAGATATTATACAATAAAGCACTTAAGGAAGTAGGCAGTAACAATGCTGCTATCTTTAAGGCTGATATTGTATTGCTTGAAGATATGGACTATATAGAGTCCGTTATCAATATCATCCGCTCACAGGGCGTAAATGCCGAATACGGGGTCGCAGTCACGATCGATAACTTTTCGTCCATGCTCTCAAAGTTGGATGATGAATATATTAAAGACAGGGCAAAGGATATCAGAGAGGTCTATAACAAGGTCATCGAGATTCTTTCAAAAGGAACCTCTGTCAGCAGAGAATTTAAAGAACCTGTCATACTCATTGCCGAAGATCTGACTCCGGCCCAGATAGTAAGGCTTGATAAGACCAACATAGTGGGGTTTGTGGTAAGTGAGACAAGCAGCAACTCTCACACGGCCATACTCTCAAGGAGCCTGGACATTCCGGCGCTTATCGGAGTTGATGTTTACGGTTATGTAGACAGGGATGGAAATATTTCATTAAGCGAGACCGTAGCTCCCCAGCTTGAGGGCAAGATGGCCATACTTGACGGTTACAGCGGAAGATTTTTGGTGGAACCTACACCCGAAGAGACAGAAATATATAAGAAACGTATAGAAAAAGAAAAGAAGAACAGGGAACTGTTAAATGTCCTGAAAGGAAAAAAGACAGTGACAAGATCGGGCAAAGAGATAAAGCTTTATGCCAATATAAACAATGAAAGAGATGTGGCAACCGCACTCATGAATGATGCGGAGGGCGCAGGGCTCTACAGATCCGAATATCTTTTTATGGAAAGAGAGGAAGCACCGAGCGAAGAAGAGCAGTTCAAGATGTATCGGAGGATTGCCGAGAGTCTCGGCGGAAAGCGTCTCATTATCCGTACTGCGGATATCGGCGCCGACAAACAGGTCAGCTATATACAGGTCGGTGAAGAAGAAAATCCTGCCCTTGGTTACAGAGGCATAAGGATATCTTTGGACTTAAGAGATATGTTTGAAACTCAGCTCAGGGCTATTTACAGGGCCAGCTATTTCGGAAACATATCGATCATGTTTCCCATGATCACTTCTGTAGATGAAGTAAAAGCCATAAAAGAGATCATTGAAAAAGTTAAGAAAGGCCTCAGTGAAGAAGGCTATCCTTATAAGGATTGTAAGATCGGTATCATGATAGAGACTCCGGCAGCGGCACTCATAAGCGATCTGCTTGCCAAAGAAGTGGATTTCTTTTCTATAGGAACCAACGATCTTTCACAATATACACTGGCTGTAGACAGAACCAACAACAGACTGCAAAAATATTACAATCCTCATCATGAGGCGATATTGAGACAGATAAAGATGACCATCGACAATGCTCATGCAAACAACTGCAGTGTGGGAATATGCGGTGAGATGGCATCGGATACGGATATCGTTAAAAAACTTGTGGAGTATGGCATCGATGACATATCGGTTACTCCGACCAGCATACTTGTTGTAAGAGAAGCAATAAGAGAGCTTGCGTAAAGCGGCTCTTTTATTGTGTAAAAAAATAAAAAAGAGAAGAAAACAAAAATTTTGTTAAAGTTATCAGGCAAAAGACCGATAAACATTATGAAGCGAAAAGTTTCAACACTATTTTTACAGGAGGAGCGAATATGCGTGTAGATGCATTTGCCCAGATACAGAGCATGTACAACCTGGGTAACAAAAACAAACAGGTGAAGACCGAAGCAACAAAGAGCTTCTCTGATCAACTGCAGATCTCCAGCATTGGAAAGGACTTAAGAACAGCAAGGCAGGCAGTAGCCGCATCAAAGGATGTTCGAGAGGAACTTGTGGGAGATATCAAGAGTAAGATTGACGCAGGCACTTACAGCGTTGACAGTGACAGCTTAGCAGAAAAACTTTTTGCACAAATGGGAAGCGCAGTATAACAGCTATTTGGCTGCAACAGAAAAGGGGATAAACCGGTGGCAAGTTTAATGGAAGAACTTATAAATACTTTGGGACAGGAGTCTGAGCAGTATGAAAGACTCCTTGATCTGTCTCTGAAGAAAACACCGGTTATCGTCAGCGCTGACTTAGAAGCACTAGCTTTGATCACGGATGAGGAACAGGTTATACTTTCTAAACTCGCAAATATCGAAAAGAAACGCGAGGAGTGCATGAAGGATATAGCCAATGTTGTTAACAGGGATGTTACCACACTTAAACTTGGTGATCTTATCACCATGCTCAGTACAAGGCCCCAGGAGCAAAAACAGCTTGCAATTATCCATGATAAGCTTTCGGATACGATCAGGCAGATGAGAAGGTCTAATGAACAGAATAAACAGTTGATCGAAAGCTCACTTGAACTTGTACAGTTTGATATGAATGTGATACAGGCCATGAAAGCGGCTCCCGAGACAGCCAATTATACAAAGAACGCATATGCGTCAGGAGATGTCATGGGAGTGAACAGCGGTCATTTTGATAGTAAGAGCTGATAGGATATACGAAAATATTCGTATATGGATATCGGCGAACAGTCCGTGAGGTGTTCCTATGTCTATAATGGGTAGTTTATACGTCGGCGTGTCAGGACTTCAGACAAGCCAGAACGCACTTAATACAACAGCACATAACGTATCTAATGCAGAGAATGTTGGCTACGTACGCCAGCAGGTCATGCAGGCCACCAATGTATACAATACAATAGCGAATAACAGACAGGGTGTGTCCGATCAGCAGGTCGGACTTGGTGTTGTTTATGCAAAAACCCGTCAGGTGCGTGATGTTTTCTTAGACACTACTTACAGGACCGAAGCAGGAAGACAGGGATTTTACGAAACAAGCGTAGACGTTTTGGATGAGATTCAGAACCTTTTGGATGAGATGAACGGTCAGTCATTCCATGAAGCCATAAATGATCTCTGGGTATCGGTTCAGGAGATGGCAAAGGATCCTTCAAGTGCCGTTACACAGGGACTGTTTATAGAAAAGTGTTCAGAGTTTCTGGCAAGAGGACAGTCAGTCTATGACGGACTCGAGTCTTATCAGAAGAGCCTTAACGGAACGGTAAATGAACTTGTATATAACGTAAATAATTACGCTGACAGGATAAAGAGTTTAAACGACCAGATCAGATATATCGAAGGCGGCGGCTTCGAAGAAGCAAATGACCTTCGTGATGAGAGAAACCACCTTTTGGATGAGCTCAGCAAGCTTGCGACCATATCATACTCCGAAGATAAGGACTCGACCGTTTGGGTACAGCTTGAGGGCGAGGACCTTGTAAGAGGTGATCATGCATACAAGATCATGACAAAGACCGATCCCGATTCCGGTTTTTCCTATGTATTCTGGGAAAAGAATGCAAAATATGATCTGGATACATTCGGAACAAGATACTATACGGTAGATGAAGCCAAAAAGGCGGCAGTCTTTGATCTTGAAAGACTTATTTCTACAGATATAGATACAGATATAGGCAAATTAAAATCTACTTTACTTGCAAGAGGCGATCATAAAGGAACATATGTGGATCTGGATGCTTCAAGATATACCAATTCAGTTTCCCAGTCTCTTTGCGTTAACATCATGTCGGAGTTTGACCAGCTGATGCACAATGTTGCGACGACCATCAACAGTGTTTTAAGCGATGCCGCTGCAAGAGCAACAGCGATCAATCCCAACTCAACCTACATGAGAGATCCGAAAGGAAATCCCATCCAGGTTTTCCAGAAGATAGCTACAGACGGTTATAACGCTGCGGGAGCCTACATCCCCGAAGATCCGGATGTATACGAGACTCAATACAGCACCAACAATATGCAGATCAACATGGATCTGCTCCAGCAACCGACGAGGATGGGATTTGTTCTTCCCGACGGCAGCGTAGATTTTGTAACGATGGAAAAGATGAAGGCGGAATTCACGGAAGAGGATAACGTTCTTAACATCAACATCAAAAAGAAGAGCAGCTTCGTGGATTACTATTCCGACCTGGTCAGCCAGGTTGCCAATTCCGGCTTCCTCT
The DNA here is from genome assembly GCA_902783735.1 of uncultured Lachnospiraceae bacterium. GTDB lineage: Bacteria > Bacillota > Clostridia > Lachnospirales > Lachnospiraceae > Colinaster. The sequence goes on along the minus strand of CACZSE010000157.1, from coordinate 480 downwards.
ACGAATCCATCTTAAAGAATCAGGAACAGACAGTTATCGCCACCGAAAATGCCAGAGAGCAGATCATTGGCGTTTCCACCGACGAAGAACTGTCGCACATGATCAAGTTCCAAAATGCTTACAACGCAGCTTCACGATACATCAACGTGGTCGACGAGATGCTCGAACACATTGTTACGACACTCGGTGCATAACCGCGATATCGGGTGAACGTATCGGCATGAGACTTTGCATGTCGGTTCAGACCCGCTTTCGCTGGGTCGGACGCAGCGGTACTAAACTCGCACAAAGTGCTCGTTAAGTGCCGGCGCCCTCTACGGTCTTCACCGAGATGCAAAGTCTCATGCTGAAGAGGTTCAGACCTGCTTTCAGGGTTAAACGCATATAACTTTCGGGAAAGGAGAACCATATGCCTTCTCAATTTTTTGGATTAAATATAGCATATACGGGTTTGTTGGGAGCGAATGCCGGCCTCAATAC
>CACZSE010000156.1 GCA_902783735.1 uncultured Lachnospiraceae bacterium | reverse complement strand
TACAACCACGGGAACAACCCCATAGCTGCACAATTCATCCAAAACCTTATTCATAATGATTCTCCATTTATCATATCTATATTGATTTAATCGCTGTATCACAGACCCGTGCGACCATCACGCATATGAAAGATTTTATCAGCGAAGACCGTATTGGGTCTCGGTACTCACCAGCCCATAAGCTCACTCATCTTGTCATAAAGACGTTCTGCCGCCTCTTTCTTTGTCTGCGGGTGCAGCTCATATGTGAAGCCAAGGTCGTAAATATCTGCGATCGTACTGTTAGGGATCTTCGCTGTGGCACGTTCCTGCGCTGCTCTGAGATCATCCCATTCGGTAGAATCTTCGGGCGCATCTTCTCCTCCAAACATAGGAAGTTCAACGAATCCGAAAGGCAGCTCTTCGTTAAAGAGTTCTCTCAGGCACTTTACCATATCGATCATGAGATATTCATATTCCCACGCATGATTTGCATTACTCTCACCCTGATAGTAGAGTGCGGCGCAAAAACGAAGATTTCTTAACGGATATACCATGCGGTTATACATGGCTGTCGGCTTCCATGTAAAGAAAGTTATATCTTCAAATTCTTCATACTGTACCGTAGTTTCATTAAACGTGGTAGCTCCGATCCTGTATTGCCATTTGCCTTCCAAGGAGATCTTCTCATCACCCAAAGACAGATAGTAAGGCATTTCGGGAACAAAACCGCCGCTTCTGGCATTTGCGATCAGACGTATAACAATTGTATTTTTCCCCTCGTGCAGAACTCCCGCAGGGATACGGTATCTTCTCGGAGGATATCTGTAGCCTGTTTCTCCGATCTTGATACCATTAACATATGTATCATCAGCATCGACCAGTGTTCCGAGGTAAACCTTTATCTCTTTCCCGGTCCATGCCGCGGGTATATCCACTGTTTTCAAAAGCCATACGCTTCCACGCAGTTTGGTAAGCTCACCATCTTTTTTTTCATCGATCCAGCGTCCGGGAGCGGATGTATATTTTATCTCTTCACTCTCTTCATAAAGAGAAGTCTTTTTCTCCCAATGCTCCTTAAGGCCGGTGTCTTTATCGGCAACCTTCTTAAACCACTCATCCTGTGCCTTAACCTCCGTATCGGCTGTCGTCTTTACCCAGTCACTGTCTTTATCCTGCAACAGCTGTCTTTCATAGCAAACCTTACAGCTGTCATTCTTGTTACAATTGCAGGAGGTTATATCTTCACCGCGTTTAAGAGCCTCTTCTCTCAAAAGCTTTCCGACAGAAAGAACATGCTCCTCATTCAGATATGCCTCGATATGAGCACCTCCGACTCCTGTCTGAATAAGACCCACCGGTACTTTTGTTCTTTCCTGATGGAACTGTGCAAAGAAAACTCCGATGGCACTCATTGAATAAAGATTATCCTGAGTTGCCTCCTGCCATGTGCCTTCAAAAAGCTCATCCTGAGGTTCTCCGAATTTGTATTCCTTTGCCACCTCAAAACTGTGCACTTTGGGAAGATCCATCTTTGATATCTCTTCTCCGTGAAGATCAAGGCACCTGCTGAGCGGAAGCTCGATATTCGACTGTCCGGCAAGCAAAAATACATCTCCGCAAAGAATATTTTCAATTTTTACAGTATCCGCTTCGCATTCATATATCGTCATCACGTACGGACCGCCAACCTCAACTTCAGGCAGCTTTATCTTGAATTTCCCATCACCATCCGCCTGCTCAACAACATGCTTCCCGTCAAGTGTCACCTCTATCACGGCATCCGGTTTGCATTCACTTCCCCAGACATAATTGTCTTTGCCTCGCTGAAGCACAAGTCCGTCACTTATCAAAGCCGAAAGTTTCATATGATCTACCTCTTCTCAATATATCGTTCTGCCGTGCTCATCATCGATCCCGCATTTACGATAAAAATAACTGTTTACAATATCGCACCATTCATGTGCATTATGCACCTGCATCTCAAATCTTTTCTTTGATTCACAAAATGCTCTGTTATCGATCTTCCCCTCTAACGAATCCCACATTGCCTGCATCTTTTTAGCTTCCTCATAACCTTCAAAATGAGTGTCATAAATATGCTGGATAATGGTCTTTCCCGTGCTCAGTACATGTTTGTACGGCATTTTGTGGAAGAAAAGAAGCAGTTCCTCCGGCGTTTTATCCGGATCAGCAAACATCTCCCTGTTAGGACTGTTATACTGTGTGCTGAAGCCGGTCCCCTCGGGGCCCCTCTCTACTCCGATGCCCTTCCAGTCGGCTCTGTGATATGTCCCCCATCTGTCATATTCATATCCGTCCACACTCGGTCCGTAGTGATCGTGGGGTTTAACCATCCATCCTATACCGAGAGGTGCTGTATATTTTTCATATGCCGGCCATGAACTCATGAGGATGTCCGAGATGGTATCCTCGGATCGTTTATCCAAAGCTCCGAAAGTAAGCTTTATCCATTCTCTCTCTATTTCTTCGGCATCAAGTTCCGTGTTCCACGCCAATCGTCCGAATCCGTAAAGATTTGCTGCCGCCAGATCATTTCCGGTCCAGTTTTCGTCATTTCCGGTATTGGTTACAGCTACCATGCCGGCATTTGTAACATTCCTTGCCCTTCCGCTTACTATCTCGGCTACCGTTGTCTTTGTATCATCTGGACCGTTCATGTAGGTCTTAAAATTCAGGATCTGCTTAAACCATGGAATAAGATAGCATACATCTATCTGGTGACCGGTATATTCCTGAGCGATCTGTACCTCGAGCATCTGATTGGTCTTTCTCATTCCGCCAAACAGTGGTGAAACCGGTTCTCTCACCTGGAAATCCATCGGTCCGTTCTTTATCTGAAGAATGACGTTGTCGTCGAATTCTCCGTCAAGTGAACTGAAGTAATCGTAGCCGGCTCTGGCTCGGTCCGTGGTAAGATCTCTCCAGTCCTGCTGACAATTATATACAAAGCATCTCCATATAATGATACCGCCGTAGGGTTTTATGGCCTTAGCAAGCATGTTTGCTCCGTCTGCCTGAGTCCTCCCGTAGGTAAATGGGCCCGGTCGTCCTTCAGAATCGGCTTTGACCAGAAAACCTCCAAGAGCGGGGATGGCATCATAGACCTCCTTCATCTTGTCCTTCCACCAGGCTATGACCTTCTCATCAAGAGGATCTGCACTCTTCGGTTCATATTCTATGGGCATGGCATAATTTAAGCTCAAAAACAGCTTTACACCGTAACAGCCGAAAATATCCGCAAGTCCGGCTACCTTATCTATAAATCTCGGATTTACAAGATCTGTAGCGGCATCCTTAACATTGACATTGTTTATCGCTACCGCATTTATTCCCAACGAAGCTATGAGCCTTGCATAATCCTTTGTTCTTTCATTTATAACTATATCATTATTCTCAAAGAAAAAGGAATTTCCGGAATAACCTCTTTCAATGCTACC
>CACZSE010000155.1 GCA_902783735.1 uncultured Lachnospiraceae bacterium | reverse complement strand
TACGGGTGGTATCGAGCCGGACAGCAGTGACGTGATCTTAAGCCAGATGAGAGATCAGGCTCAGATCGCCATAGACACGGCAGATGTAATACTGTTCATGGTGGATGTGAAGCAGGGACTTGTGGATGATGACATGAAGGTGGCCGACATGTTAAGGCGTTCACATAAGCCTGTGGTACTTGCTGTAAATAAAGTGGACAGTTTTGAGAAGTTCATGAATGATACCTATGAGTTCTATAATCTGGGCATAGGGGAGCCAATCCCGATCTCTGCGGCAAACCGTCTGGGAATAGGTGATATGCTGGATGTTGTCACGTCTCATTTTGACAGTAACATGAATTTGGAGACAGAGGATGACAGACCGAGAGTTGCTGTGATAGGAAAGCCGAATGTCGGGAAATCATCTCTGATCAATAAGATAATAGGTGAGCAAAGACTCATAGTATCGGACATAGCGGGAACCACAAGAGATGCGATCGACACTCCCGTAAAGGCAAACGGCAAGGAATATGTATTTATCGATACAGCCGGACTCAGGAGAAAAAAGAACGTAAAAGAGGATCTTGAAAAATACATGATAGTCCGTACGGTCTCGGCTGTGGAGAGAGCCGATGTAGTCGTTCTTCTGATAGATGCATCGGAGGGCGTCACGGAACAGGATGCCAAGATCGCGGGTATTGCCCATGAGCGAGGCAAAGGCTTTATAATCGCCGTAAACAAATGGGATACGGTAGAAAAGGATAACAGCACCGTAAATGAATATTCGAAGAAGATCCGTTCTACCCTTAGCTTTATGCCCTATGCAGAGATAATGTTCATCTCCGCACTTACAGGACAGAGAGTACCAAAGCTTTTTGAGACAATAGACGCGGTCATAGAAAACTGTGCGCTCAGAGTACAGACCGGTGTGTTAAATGAGATAATAGCAGAAGCGACTGCAATGCAGCAGCCGCCTTCCGATAAAGGTAAGCGGTTAAAGATATTCTACGCTACCCAGGCGAGTGTTAAACCGCCTACATTTGTCATATTTGTCAATGACAAACAGCTTATGCATTTTTCATACACAAGATATCTGGAAAACCGGATAAGGGAAGCCTTTGGATTTAAGGGTACCCCGTTAAGATTTATAATCAGGGAACGGAAAGAGGACTGAATAACATGTACAGAGCATTATGCCTTGTGATAGGCTATGCATTCGGACTCATACAGAGTGCATATATTTTGGGCAGATTAAAAGGGATCGATATAAGGACAGTAGGAAGCGGAAATGCGGGAAGTACAAATGCCCTCAGGGCGTTTGGAACAAAAGCCGGACTTACCGTTCTTTTCTTTGACGCATTAAAGACCATAATAGCGGTATGGGTGGCAAGACTTACTGTAGGCAGCATCTACCCGGACTATATCAAGCTCATAATCTTTTATACCGCGGCAGGTGTGATATTGGGACATAATTTTCCCTTCTACCTTGGATTTAAAGGAGGAAAGGGAATGGCTGCCACGCTCGGACTTATCCTTGCACTGAGCCCGGCATGGTATTTCTTTACGGTATTTCCGTTATTTGTTGTTATATTTTTGATAACACATTATGTTTCATTGGGATGTATGTGTGCATATGTTTTATTCTTTATAGAGACGATAGTGTTCGGTTATATCGGCCTTTTGGGTGACAATCTTACAAGAGCCGAACTTATTGAGCTGGATATCATAGCTTTTTTACTTGTGGCTTTAGCGATATTCCAGCACAGAAAGAATGTCGTAAGACTTTTAAACGGTGAAGAGAGCAAAACATTCCTCAGTAAAAAGGGGAAAGAAAAATATGCTGAACAAAAGAAGGCGGAAGGTTGACTTATGGAGAAGATAGCAGTCATAGGAGCAGGCAGCTGGGGTATAGCGCTTGCTAAGTTATTGTCCGATAACGGACATGATGTTACGGTATGGTCGATCATCAAAGAAGAGATCGACATGTTGAATTCAAAGCATGAACATGTGGATAAGCTTCCGGGTGTTAAGCTGAACGATTCTATCAGGTTCACATGCGATCTTAAGGAAGCGATCGAGGATAAAAAGGTACTTGTATTAGCCGTCCCCAGTCCATTTACTAGATCCACGGCATCTAAGATGAAGGAATATGTAAAGGACGGACAGATAATAGTAAATGTTGCAAAAGGAATAGAAGAGTCCACACTTATGACCCTTTCGCAGGTAGTGGAGGATGAGATAGACAATGCATCGGTCTGCGTTCTGTCCGGCCCCAGTCATGCCGAAGAGGTTGGCAGGGGACTGCCCACGACCGTTGTTGTCGGAGCTAAGACAAAAGAAGACGCACAGCTGTTACAGAATATATTCATGAATGATTTTTTCAGAGTATACATCAGTCCGGACATACTTGGCATAGAGCTCGGCGGTGCCCTTAAAAATGTGGTGGCTCTTGCGGCAGGTATTGCCGACGGACTGGGCTTTGGAGACAATACAAAGGCGGCTCTCATAACCAGAGGGATCACCGAGATAGCAAGACTCGGTATGGCAATGGGCGGAAAATTCGAGACATTTTGCGGACTTACCGGCATAGGTGATCTGATAGTTACCTGTGCAAGCATGCATTCAAGAAACAGAAGAGCAGGTATACTCATAGGACAGGGCAAGACCTACGAAGAGGCCATGGATGAAGTGAAGATGGTCGTAGAAGGTGTATACAGCGCCAAAGCGGCGATCAAGCTTGCGGAGAAATATGATGTTAAGCTGCCGATCATCGAGCAGGTCAACAAGGTACTCTTTGAGGGACTGACAGCAAAAGAGGCCATGGTAAATCTTATGTTGAGAGACAGAAAGCTCGAGCATCCGGACATGGAATGGGAAAATTCATAATAACACCGATATATCAGGTTTATAACTACGGGAGAAATATATATGGAAGGTTTAAGTACTTCATTTAAAGGAACAGGCGAATATGTGGCGAGCGAACAGCTTTTAAGTGCAGTAAATGTTGCGATAACGCTTCAAAAGCCTCTGCTCATAAAGGGTGAACCGGGAACGGGAAAGACCATGCTGGCTGAGGCCGTGGCAAAATCCTTGGGAAAGAAACTTATCATCTGGAATATCAAATCGACTTCCAAAGCACAGGAAGGTCTTTATATGTACGATACCATTCAAAGACTCTACGACGGACAGTTCGGAGAGGAAGGTGTCGACGATATAGCCAGATACATTAAGCTCGGAAAACTTGGTGAAGCTTTCGAAAGTGATGAGCAGGTCATCCTTTTGATCGATGAGATAGACAAGGCCGATCTGGAATTTCCCAATGACCTTTTGTGGGAACTCGATCAGATGGAATTTTATATCCATGAAACAAAGAAGACGGTCAGAGCAAAGCACAGACCGATCGTTATAATAACAAGTAATGCCGAAAAGGAATTGCCGGATGCATTCTTAAGACGATGCATTTTTCATTATATAGATTTCCCCGAGGCAGATCTTATGGAAGAGATCGTAAGAGTACATCTTCCGGATGTCGAGGACAATCTGTTAAAGCAGGCTTTCCAGGTCTTCTATGATATCAGAGCCATGAAGGACGTTAGAAAAAAACCTTCAACCTCCGAACTCATAGACTGGATAAATGTTTTACAGCTTGGCGGCATTAATGCCGACGAGATCCGTAAGAAACTTCCTTTTGTAGGAGTCATCGTCAAAAAAGACGAAGACCTTGCCACGGTAAGACAGAAGTTAGTGTAACCAAATCGGTTTTGAAAAAACGAAACTGAATATGTCAAATTGAAGGGACTCGTTCGAAGAGCCTCTAAGTATGGCAGAGTAAAATAATTTTTTTGACGCAAACGGTCGTAATTCGCCGTCCGGGCTCAGTACGACCTGTCTCGTACTTCCCTGTACGAGACTTGCTTATTATTTTATGCCATACTAAGACGCTCTGACTCACTTCGTCACATCAATTTGACATATGCAGTTATCGTTTTAACAAATACCTGTTTCAGGTTATATATATGTTTTCAGAATATTGGAAAGCGTCGGTACTTAGATGCCGTATTTTGGCATCTTATGTACTGTTACGCTTGGAACTGAGCGCAAGCGTTTCTGAAAACATATATATAACTGAAATATACTTTAAAAGGACAACTATATGTT
>CACZSE010000154.1 GCA_902783735.1 uncultured Lachnospiraceae bacterium | reverse complement strand
TCTTGTAGCAAGTAGCGAAACATGATGAAGTGAATTTAATGACTCCTCACCTCTTAATATCAGTTTGTCTCTGTCTATGCTTGCAAACTCATTGTAATCCCATCTTAATGACGAATACGTGACGTCAATGACGCCTTTATCAAAACTGTCATGAAAAATATCAACATTTTCAGAGGCATCTAGGGTATCGCCTACGTTACCATCTATGGTGTCGCCTGCGTTACCATCTATGGTATCATCTCCGCTTGATCCCGACATGACCGGCTCTTGTGTCAAAACCTGCCCGAAGGGCTTGCCGTTCTTCGTTTTAAACCATCCGTTTTCGTCCAAAACCATCTTTTGGATCGCTGTTTCTCTTCCAAGGATGCAGCCCCCCGCTTCCTTTACGGGTCTTGAACAAAGATGCACCATGTACCATTCACGGTCAGGTGTCTGTACAAGACTTGCATGTCCGCATTTTTGAAGTACCCCGTCCTTATCCGATGTAAGTATGGGATTGTCGGGGCAGGTCATATACGGACCGTAAACGGATTCGGAACGAGCCAATGTGACGCAGTGGTCATATCCTGTTCCGCCTTCGGCGACAACAAGATAGTAAAAGTCTCCTATATGATATATATGCGGTCCCTCCAGACATCCGATGCCGGAACCGTCATATACGTGAACACGTTCACCGGCTGGCTTTAGCGTATCCGGCGCGATCTCCTGCACGGTTATGCCCTTAAAACCGTTTATCATGTTTACGAGATACTTCTTTCCATCGGTATCATGAAAGAGCGACGGATCAAATCCGATACTGTTAAGATATACCGGTTCCGACCAGCGGCCGTATATGACATCGGTCCATACCACATAATTGTTTGTGTTATAGAACCGCCCTTTCTTGGTCTTAACGTCCGTATAGGTCAGGAAAAATCTGCTCCCGTCATAGCTAAGGCACGGAGCCCACACTCCGCCCGAAGGCGGATCCCCGATCAGATCAAGCTGGCTTTTCCTTTTTAGCGGTGAATCGATCTGCTTCCAGTTTTTAAGATCTTCGGATTCAAAAAGCTTTACTCCCGGCCACCACTCAAACGTGGAGGTCGCTATATAATATTTTCCTTTGGCCCGTATAATGCTCGGATCGGGACAAAACCCTTTAAGGATCGGATTTTTGATCATTTTGATACCTGCCCGGTTTATCACTATTCTCTCATGTCATTAAAAACGCCGTTAATACATCATCCTTTTAAGCCGCTTGTTCCTATGCCTTCCACAAGATATCTGTTGAATATCAAAAAGATAAGAAATACCGGGATAAGGGACAATGTAGACATTGCAAACATTGCACCGTAATCCGTCTTCGATGCGGCATCGGCAAACATCTTTATCGCAAGCGAAGCCGTATAGGATTCGGGCTTACTGAGGTAAAGAAGCGGTCCCATGTAATCGTCCCATTTCCAATAAAACTGGATGATGACTGTTGTTACTATGGAAGGCTTCAGTAACGGTAATATAATATTAGCATAAATCGCATACTTACTGCATCCGTCTATTGTAGCAGCCTCATCCAGTTCCTTGGGGATACCTTTCATGAACTGCATCATCTGATATATAAAAAAGGCCTGTCCGCAAAAATAAGGGAGGATGAGCGGAACATAGCTGTCAGCCAGCCCCAGTTTATACCAGATGAGGAAGGAAGGTATCATAATTACCTGACCGGGAAGCATCATTGTAGCGAGCATACATGTAAACCAGAACTTTCTGCCCTTAAACTCAACTCTTGCAAATGCATAGGCAACAAGCGAAGAACTGATCACCGTTCCGAGCGTTGCAACAGCTGTTATCACAAATGAGTTTAAGAAGAATCTGGCAAATGATATGCCGCTGAATCCACTCCAGCCGGTAGTATAATTTGCTAATTTAAAATTCTTCGGTATCAGGCTTAACGACCCTCTGAGAATCTCGGCATTGTCTTTAAAGGACCCCGATATCATCCACAAGACCGGATATATCATTACAAATCCGAAGGCAATGACAAGTATGTGGTATATCAGCTTTTTTATTCTTATCTTTGCTTTCATCACTCATCATCTCCTTCACCGAAAACCCAGAATTTCGAACTCTTGAATATCATAAGGGTTATGATACTCATTACAACCAGCATGAACCAGCTCATTGCGCAGGCATATCCCATGTGGTTATATTTAAATGCCTGATTATATACATTTAAGGCATACATCATGGTACCGTTGTTCGGTCCGCCGCCCGTTATGACAAATGCCTGGGTGAACGCCATGAAAGCCTGTATTGTCTGCATTACAAGATTGTAAAGTATGATCGGTGACAGGCACGGGATCGTAATGCTCTTAAACATCTGCCATGCTCCCGCTCCGTCAATCCTTGCCGCTTCATAGTACATGGTCGGTATCTCTTTAAGTCCCGCCGCAAATATGATCATGGAAGATCCGAACTGCCATACCGTCATGAGTATGAGCGGATATAGCGCAAGCTTTGTATCTCCAAACCAGTTGACGGTGGATAGCCCTAAGCCAGCCAATACCGAATTGAAGAGTCCCTTTCTTGCAAAGAGCTGTTTCCAGACAAGCGCTACCGCCACGCTTCCTCCGACAAGCGAAGGTACATAATAAAGCGATCTGTATACGGTGACCATCCTGCTCTTTCTTGTCAGTACAAATGCTATGAGCAGTGCAAATGCGAGCTTTAACGGTACCGATATAAGGACGTATTTTAACGTGATCCCAAGTGATTTAATGAATATCTCATCATGAAGCAGTTTAATGAAATTCGCCGCTCCTATATATGTTGCGGTCTTGCTTCCCATCGAATAATCCGTAAATGCATAATAAAATGAAGTTATGATCGGAATGAATGAAAAGCATACAAACCCAAATATGAACGGAAATGCAAATATATTTCCTACTGTCTGATCTTTATTTAAAAACCTTGATATTACGGATGTTTTTTCTGTATTTTTTGACACAGTAACCATCCCTCCTTAAAACTACAGGTACACAGACCTAAGGAAAGTGTACCTGCATATTTCATAATTTTATTTACTAACCCTATTTCCCCAAAACATTATTTAAAAAGCTTTTCAGCATCGGCGTAGGTCTTGTCGGCAGCTTCAGAAGCCGTGATCTCGCCGGATACAACCTGCTGGATATAGTTACGATAGTTATCCACTACCTCATCCTGACCTGCGGGACTGAGTACGTTGATCTTTTCGGGTGTCTCAAATGTTCCAACGAGGCTTACATAGTCGTACATGATCTTCTGTCCGTCTGTTGCTTCAGCTTCAAGAGCCTTACGAACATCGTCATTGATCGGAATACCTCTTTCACCCTTTAATACGTTGTTACAATCCGTGCTGTTCTGGAACCAGCTGATAAATTTTGCAGCTTCTTCCTTATACTGACTGTCCTGTGATACACACAACATCTGTGAAGACTGAATAACCGAACCTGCGGGGCCGTCTGCCTTTACTCTCGGAACTGTTGCGAGAGCGAGATGTCTTCCTTCCTGTGCGCAGATATCATAGATCGTAGGGAACTGGTTAACAGCTACCCATGTCATTGCTGCTTCGCCTGTTACAAGGAAGTCATTTTCAATGTTGGTGATCTCCATCTCCGCACCGGCGTCGGGAGATGCACCGTTCTTTATAAGATTTGCTCTCATCTCAATATAAGGTGTGAGCATCTGTGCGTCCGTAAATCCCATGCCTGTAAGGTCAAGATTGAAGAATCCGTATTCGCCTACCTTGCCCTGCTGTCCGATGAATGTAGAGCAGCCTGCGATGAATTCGCTTGATGTGAATCCGGAAGAACCGAAATGACCTGTCTTTTCAGCGATCGTGAGCGCTGCTTTTTCAAAGTCATCCCATGTCCAGTTCTCTGTGGGAAGCGCAACTCCTGCTTCATTGAACATATCTACATCGTAAGCAATACCGTATGTATTAAGACCGTTTGAAAGACCGATCTGATTTCCGTCGGTATCCTGAGTGATCTTTAAATATGCATTGGAAATCTTTGATGTATCCACTACACCGCTGTCGATGAATTCGTTCATGTAGTAGATCTTGTCAATATACTCGGGGAAGTTTCCTCCAAGCTGGAAGATATCCCATACCTGATCCGAAGCGACCAGTGTCTTAAGTTTTGTGAAGTAGCTGTCAAAATCGTAGAATTCGTATTCGATCTTAACATTGGGATGCTCTTTCTCATACATCTCGATAACTTCAACCGTGATATCGTGTCGTGTCTGTGAACCCCACCATGCCATTCTCAGCGTTACCGGCTCATCCGAATCGGCTGTGGTCGTCTCCGTTACAGCATCAGTAGTATCCGAGCCTGCATCTTCAACAACCGCTGCAGTGTCCTCAGCGGGTGTATTGGTGTCCGCTGCGGGTGCCGTAGTACCGCATGCTGTAAGTCCGAACAGCATCGTTGCGGTCAAAAGTGTTGCTAACATCTTTTTCATGTTAAAATACTCCTTTCCTGAAACCCTCATGTAAAAAGATTTGAGTGATATCCTCCAGACCGATTTTTAAGATATCGCTCTTAATGGCTTGATTATATTATGTAAGCGCTTACAATAATACCAAAATATTGGCTGTTTTTTTATAAAACTACATATTTTTTGTGTTTTCGTGTTATAATGAACGTCAAAAGTAACAAAAAATCCTTGTTAATCATTCGTTTTGTGGAGATTTTTATGAGAACCGAAGAATACAACAACGGCTTTTATATTGAGCAAAAGATACGTATCCCCTCTTTTGTCATGAACTATGAACATGATCACAATTATTGTGAGATATTTTATTTAAGACGCGGAATGTGTACCTATACGGTAAACAAAAAGAAGTGTCATTTAAATGCGGGCGATATTTTTATAGTAAAGACCGGCGAATCGCATAGTACATGCTATGAGGGTATAGAGGAATGTGAACGAGTTGTCATCGCCTGCGATCCGAAACATCTGCCCGAAGACTTTTTAAAAAAATATCCGGAGATCGAACACACTCTCTCAACCTCGGGGAAGGTAGTGTTAAGCGATTCTGTACGTGAAAAGCTTGAAGACATTTTTTCCGATATGATGCTCGAGAGCAGCATGCCCGACAATTATTCTTATGACATGATGTTAGTTCTTGTCATCAAGCTTCTTCTTACAATACAAAGAAACGGGATCTTCGTATATGAACAGCTCTCCTCCTCAAATGAGATAAGTCCGGATATCGAGCAGGCGATCAATTTCATTGCATTAAATTATTCAATGCAGCTTACGCTTGATGAGATATCCGAAAAGTTTAATCTGTGTCCGTCATATTTTTCCAAGAAATTCAAATCCGAAACAGGCATGAACTTCAAGGAATATCTCAATTATATACGCCTCAGACAGGCCACACAGATGCTTCTTACCACCGATGATTCCGTGACCAAGATAGCCATGAACTGCGGTTTTAACAGCAGCAACTATTTCAAAGACTGCTTCCATAAGAAGTTCGGTGTATCTCCGAGGCAGTTTAGAAACACAAGGAGGTAGTTAGGGGATATTTTTGTAGATTGTTTTTGGGGGACTTCTTTACATCGCATTTGCTTTCTTTCAAAAAATGTTTGACGGTTTTGGTTTTCGATGATAGTATTCTCTTACACGGACTCGGAACCAGACCGCCCTGTTTGTGAATCATACGGATTTTCAGGAGACCTACTATGATTTATAATGTGCAGGATTACGGTGCTGTCGGTGACGGCAGTCACAACGACTCCCTTGCTATTCAGGCTGCAATAGATGCCTGTTTTTCAAATGGCGGCGGACGGGTTGTGTTATCAAATGATCACATATACAGATCGGGAACGATCATCTTAAGATCGAATGTGGATTTTCATATTGAAAAAAGAGCTGTTCTTAAAGCCAGCGATGACATAAAGGATTTTGATATGTTTTCAAAGGACAGCGCTACATCACGTGAGATCAAAGTACCCACTTACGAAAATTGTGAATACCGGGGTTGTCCTTCATTATTTTTTTTATATGCCAAAGATGAGGATAATATCACTCTTTCAGGTGAAGGGACGATCGATGGAAACGAAGAGATATTCTATGGTGAGATAACGCCGTGGCACATAGACGGAAGCTTCTATCCCAGAGTTCCTCTTATGTTTTTTGAGCACGTCAAAGGACTTAACATACGCGACCTGACACTTTGCAAGAGCGCTTTTTGGACGGTTCATCCGATCGGATGTGAAAATGTTTCGATCAACAATCTTTTCATAAATAATAATCTGAGGCTCGCTAACTGTGACGGGATCGATCCTGATCATTGCAAGGATGTCACCATAAGTAACTGCAGGATCATCTCCGCAGATGACTGCATCGTGTTTAAAAATACGAATTACGGCAGTTCTTACGGCCCCTGCGAAAACATAAAAGTCGATAACTGCTATCTCACTTCCACGAGTGCAGCGATAAAATTCGGAACGGAAAGCGAAGATGTTTTTAAAAACATAACAGTCTGCAACTGTGAGATATCTGACAGCAACCGCGGGATCTCCATACAGCTTCGTGACAACGGCTCAGTAGAGGATGTTCATTTTGAAAATATAAATATAGACTGCCATATGTTCTCTCAGGAACACTGGTGGGGCGACGGCGAACCCATTGCCCTGTCCGCAGTCGCAAGAAAACGTGACACTCAGGTGGGCAGCATCAGGAATATATCATTCAAAAACATCAACTGCAACTGTGAGAACGGTATCATGATCTACTGTGGCAATACCGGAAGTATAAGCAATATAAGCTTTGATGATATCCACATGCTGCTGACTTCCAAAACAGGTGAGATACGGACTTCAAGAGACCTTCGTCCCTGTGAAGAAACGCCAAACGTTTCCTCAAAACCTTTATGCTTCTATGCTTATAATGCTGCGAATATCTCTGTTAAGAATTTTGATATTGAAGTGTCGCAAGACATGGCTGAAACTTTTAAACCATATGTTGAAGCTGAGCAATGTCCCTCAGCATACATAGACTGGAAACTGATATGAACAGATTTTTTAATTTAGACAATCCGGTCTGGAGATTCATAGGACGTATAGCGGATCTGTTTGTATTGTCCGCATTGTTTTACATATGTCTGCTTCCTGTGATCTTCGCCGGATCGGCGCTAAGCGCACTTTATTACGTAACACTAAAGATGACCCGCAACCTTGAAGGGCGGATCATCTCTCAGTTTTTTTCTTCATTTAAGGAAAATCTTAAGCAGACCGTTTTACCATGGACAGTCGGTCTTATAACAGTCTTTATTCTGTTTATCGATATCAGAATGGCACTGCTAAGACCGTCAACACTAAGCCTGTGTCTCGCTATATGCTTTAGCGTGATCGGATTTGTGCTTATCGTTTTTCTTTCCATGCTTTTTCCGCTTATTGCCCGCTGCAATGACCCCATAAAAACTCAGTTAAAAAACTGTCTGGGGATCTGCGTTCAAAATCCCCTTGCATCTGTCTCCGTGACCATTATCACGGTTTCGATATTTCTTCTCGGGATCTTTGTATTCTGGCCTATACTCATTATCGCACCGGGCCTTGGTGCTTACATAAATTCATATGTCATAAACAACATCTTCCGTAAATATTCGATGGAGCTAAGGTGACAGGCACGTTCACAATTTGTTCACAGTGACAGGCACCAATAAAGGCACCATTAAAACTTTATAACCTCAGGTGCAGCCGTAAATGAACTGAATGTTGCTGTGGCATTCTTTAAATAGAACACCTCTGTGTTACCATCATCGGCTTTATACATGGCCTGTAATGAGGGATATGCATCGAGCATTGACTGGCGTGCTTCTATCCTGTCATCCTCAACAAGTTCACCTGCCACACGAAGCCAGGTCCCATCCATAAATGCACATATCTCAACTTTGGGATTGGCGTGGATCTGCTTTGATACATCCTTTACCTTTCCGGTCTGGATATACAGCTTATCCTCGAAGACATGAGCTGTTCCAAACGGTCTCACCCTTGGCTGATCTCCATCTACTGTTGCCAGATAATATGTACCTGCCTCTTTTAAGAAATCTACTACTTTTTGCATTTGCTTTCTCCTTTCTGCTATGCAATTTTATGCGTGATCTATTGCGTCATGTTTCAAACCATATTCTATATAACCAATGGCTAAGCCATGATTCCAATATTTTTAATTTAACTTTCTCCAACAGTTTTCCTTTAGGAAATCGCTTATCTCCTCTAAATCTGCGCTTTCGTAGTACTTAACAAGTTTCTTTTTAAACTCGGGGACATAACTTTCAGGGATAACGATAAGTCCAAGCCCATGCGCTATCATATAGTGATTTGCGAATATAACAGAAGCTCGCTTGTTACCATCCAAAAACACTTGGGTGCGCATGCAATACATACATAGTTCAATAGCTTTATCCACTTCATCCTTGTCAGCCTTAAGAATCTCATTTATATGTTCAATCACCTGTGATTCTATTGGCAAAGGTGGAACATAACCAGTACCACCGATAGAAACCGGCACACCTCTTATTCTGCCACCATCATAGAAGAATCCTTCATTCACAAGTTTTGCTATGTAACAGAGTAAATAGTAATTGCTGTCTGCCTGAATAACATCATTATCAAGAATGAATTCCCACGCGTGTTTCAAATTAATGATTTTTTGAACATCATCTGCCGTCATTCCGTTAACTGTACCATTTTCTAATATTTCCTCTGTCTGAGGAAATGTTGTAGCAACTCCCTCCAAGACAGCTTGATCATAAATATTGGACTTCATATTAGCTCTGGCGAAATCCAAATTCATAGTAACATCGGCTGAAAGCTCGTTCTGAGAGTAACCATTTAATGCAAGTTCTTTATTAATTCTACGAATCTGCTTTTTTAATTCTCTGGCTTCCTTAGTACTGCGAAGAAGCATCTGATATAATTCATCAGAATAGCTATCTATATAGGTTGATGTTAGTTTACCATTCACACGCTTGCGTATATATAGATATCTTCCGCTGGTATTTTCCTTAATTTCAGGTGATCCGTCGTACGGAATTAAGTTAAGCCTAGCCTGATAATCCGCTCTTTCCTGAAGTAGTTGATGGATTATATTAAAATTTCCGTCCATGAAAGCTACCTCCTTTAGGGAACTTTTTTATGAAAATAATACCAAAAAGTTCCCTAAAGCGCAATACACTTTAGGGAACTTTAGCAAATTCTTTAAGATAAAGATCAAGGTTGTCCCTCGTGAAACCCTTATCAGACAATATCCGAATGAATATATCTAGAGGCTACTCTTCTACTAACACTTGGAATTCAAAGGCCCATGACAACTTTTCAACCTTTTCGAGCTCACGCAAATAGTCCTGGCTGAATTCCACGGCATAGCCGGGAGATTAGTATAGCTATCAATATATCTGCCATTATGAAACCACCAACTCTCCATCTACCATCTCCAGGAATTTTGGTTCCTCAAACTTATCAAACATTGATAACTTATCTATTATTTCATCTGTCATTTCAAATGAATCCTTGTCATAATAATATACGTTTCCACATATTTTCTCTTTATATATCTTACTAAAATCCATTTTCGAATATGTCGAAAAGAGTGACTGATAATATAAAATCAAATCCGGTTCAATGTTATCAAAACTAATAATCGGATTGTTTGGGATCATTTGTTTTACGTTTTTCCAAAGAGTATGTGTATGTGACTCATCAACCAATTCCTGAGTAGTATAATTACCATACACAAAGTTTACTATTTCAAGAACCTTTCTCTGAACACCTTCAATAAATGGACACTGTAACGGTAATGCACTTAATCCATTATATCTATAATCTCTATAAACAGAATAGACCACCGGTCCATTTGGAAAAGCCACAAAATCGTCACTTATCAAACGTTCATCTTCTACACACTTATACATCAAGTTAGAAAAGTACAATAACTTATTAACTTTTGTGTTTTCATCAATAAAACCCGATGCTAATTCCGGATTGTTATATATAAACCACTTAGATACTTCATGAGCAGTCAGCATAGAAATCCCTCCTTTTGGAATAGTATATAATTGTACCTCTTCTTGATAGAGTCTTCAATACATTTTTTAATGCAATCTAAATTGCGTATTTCTCTCCAATGGTAAGATGATTCCGTTTGAAACAGTAAATCCGTTTCCGGTCGTTCGATAAGTATTTCCGTTCCAAACGTTAACAGTTTTTCATATATGCTATAGTTCTTTTCGTAGTT
>CACZSE010000153.1 GCA_902783735.1 uncultured Lachnospiraceae bacterium | reverse complement strand
GTTCCGAGTACTTCTTTCGCTACATGACGGAACATGTTCTCGGTAAGGTCCATCATGCCGTAGTAATCGGTATATGCCTGATAAAGCTCCATGAGTGTGAACTCGGGATTGTGTCTTGTATCGAGACCCTCGTTTCTGAATACTCTTCCGATCTCATATACTCTCTCAAGTCCGCCGACTATAAGTCTCTTTAAGTAAAGCTCAAGCGAGATACGAAGATTGAGATCCTCATCCAGAGCGTTGAAATGAGTCTGGAAGGGTCTTGCTGCGGCTCCGCCTGCATTGGCTACAAGCATGGGAGTCTCAACCTCCATAAAGCCCTGTGCATCCAGATAATGTCTTATGCTTGATATGATCTTGGATCTCTTTACAAATGTATCCTTTACCTCAGGATTCATGATCAGGTCTGTATATCTCTGTCTGTATCTAATATCTGTATTGGTAAGTCCGTGGAACTTCTCCGGAAGCGGCTGAAGGTTCTTTGACAGAAGTACTGTCTCTGTAGCATGTATAGAGATCTCACCCTTCTGAGTTCTGAACATGTAGCCCTTTACACCGATGATATCGCCGACATCATATTTCTTAAAATCAGCATATGCTTCTTCACCGAGACCGTCCTTTGACACATATACCTGAACGTCTCCCTTTAAGTCGGTCACATTGCAAAATGAAGCCTTGCCCATGACACGCTTTAACATGATACGTCCTGCTATGCTCACATTTATAGGCTGTGCATCCATGATGGCACGTCTCTCATTGTAATCTTCGTTTAAGGCTGCTCTTGCAGCTGCCTCATCCATGCCGTCGGTATTGACTTCCGGTCTGCCGGCCAAAAGCTTCTCCTCAAGTTCGATGTACTCTGCCTTTGCATCTGTCGAATGATGTGTCTGGTCATATTTTGTTATCTGAAAAGGATCCTTGCCTGCTGCCTGAAGGTTTGCGAGCTTCTCCCTCTTGTTCTTTCTTATCTGGTTAAGATCAGGCTCCTGTGCCTGCTGCTTGTTGTTCTGCTGATTCTGCTCTGCCATGTCGTACACTCCTTTTTATGTGTCGAAACCTACTGTAGTGTTATATAAATAACAGCTTCTCTTTATGAGAAGCTGTCAAAGTCGATCAAACTAGTTGGATCTCTGAATCTCAAGTACCTTATACTTGAATATGTTGCCACCGACTTCTACCTTCACGGTATCGCCGACCTTGGCTCCGATAAGTGCTTTTCCTACAGGAGACTCATTTGAGATCTTACCCTTAAGACTGTCAGCTTCTGTAGAGCCGACTATCTTATAATCACACTCTTCTTTTTCAGTCATATCCTTAACCTTGACTCTGCAACCTACATTTATTCTCTCAAGGTCTACTTCGTCTTCATCTACAACTTCTGCATTTTTTAAGATCTTTTCAAGCTGTTCGATACGGGCTTCTATATCTCTCTGTTCGTCTTTGGCTGCATCATATTCAGCATTTTCCGAAAGATCTCCCTGAGCTCTTGCTTCCTTGATCTTCTGAGCTACTTCCTGACGTCTGTGTACCTTAAGGTTCTCCAGCTCTTCTTCATATTTTTTGAGACCTTCGTAGGTCAGGATATTCTTCTTTTCTTCCATCGTAATAACCCTCATCACCTGGCAATACGCCTATTTTCATATAACCTAAGGTATTATAGTCAAAAAATGCACTACTGTCAAGCACGACAGCCTTTCCGGACTCTGTTCATCTTTCCAAACAGCTCCTGAGCAATGTTCAGGATATCGTCCATGGTCTGCATCTCGTTGATGCGTCCTCTCATCCCGGCCGATCCGGGTATACCTGCGCTGTACCAGCCCAGATGCTTTCTCATTTCCCTGACACCGATATATTCACCTTTATATTTTAGCTGAAGAGCCGCATGCTCCTTTACTGTTTCAAACAGTTCCTCTCCGGTGGGGCCGGGCAGGGTCTCTCCCGTGTCCAGAAAATGTATTATCTCTCTGAATATAAACGGATTTCCTCTGGCCGCTCTTCCTATGGCTACACCGTCACAGCCGGTCTCTTTCATCATCCTTAAAGCGGTCGCACCGTCGGTCACATCACCGTTTCCAATGACAGGAATACGTACCTTTGCTTTTACGGCCGCTATCGCATTCCAGTCTGCTTTTCCGCTGTAATACTGCTCTCTTGTCCTTCCATGCACCGTGACTGCACTCGCACCGCTCTCCTGAGCCACATAAGCGATATCGGGAGCACTGAACTCGTCCGCAGCAAAACCTTTTCTTATCTTTACTGTCACCGGCTTTACCGAACTCTTTACCACTGCCTCAACAATCTTTCCCACTAACAAAGGATCCTTCATGAGGGCGCTTCCCTCACCGTTATTGACTACCTTTGGAACAGGACACCCCATGTTTATATCCAAAAGGTCGTAAGGTCTTTCCTGTATGCGTTCCACCTGCGAAGCCATTATCTGCGGATCGGAACCGAATATCTGAAGAGACACCTTGCCCTCATCGGGATGTATCTCCAAAAGGCTGTCGGTGTTTTTGTTATTGTACATGATGGCCTTGGCACTGACCATTTCCATGCACACCATGCCTGCTCCCATGCGGGCGCATAACACACGAAATGGCAGGTCGCTTACGCCTGCCATGGGTGCCAGTATTATGTTATTGTCAAGCTCAACATTTCCTATGCTCAGTACACTCATCTTTGTCGATCTTTCCTATTTTGCGTTTTTGAGATATATAAGTCTGAGACCTTCAAGTGTAAGAGTACTGTCATATACCTGTATAAGATCCGTTTCTTCGGAAATGATCCTTCCCAGACCTCCCGTTGCCACTACTTTCATGTTATCCAGTCCGGACTCTTTTCTCACCTGATTTATGATATATTCGGTCTGACCTATCTGACCGTATACCAGTCCGGCCTGCATGCTCGATATGGTTTCCTGAGCCAGTATGGACTTGGGCTTTTTGATCTCTATCTCGGGGAGCTTTGCGGTATCCTCCCACAGTGCCTTTGCAGAGATGCGAACTCCCGGTGCGGTGATACCTGCACAGAATTCACCCTTCTCGGTAATGAGGTCATATGTGGTAGCCGTACCAAAATCCAGTACCAATATGGGACCGCCGTATTTTTCATAAGCTCCGACGGCATCGACTATTCGGTCGGGACCAATCTCCTTGGGATTCTCGGTAATGATCTTGATGCCGGTCTTCACACCGGCTCCCACTATGAGCGGATTCACCCCGAGATAACGTATGATACCGCTTGTCAGAGAATACATGATATTGGGAACTACACTCGCCACTATGCATCCGTCGATCATGTCTGCATTTATCTCATCGGCCTTTAAAAGCTCTATTATCTGTATTCCGTATTCATCGGAAGTATGCGGTACCTTCGACATCATCCTGAAGGTGGTAACAAGCTTGTCTCCGTCATACACACCGTAAGTAATATTTGTGTTTCCTACATCTACCACAAAAAGCATAATCTAATCCTCTCCGCTCAAAATGTCATCTATGTTCTCATGTAAAAACAATACCCTGTAATACAGCGCCAGTGATTGCAACAGTTCCTGCTTTGTGTTACGTATCTTATTGATCAAGAGTCCGGCACTTATATCATCATACAGATAATCCTCATCGGAAGCGGTCGTTTCAAACTCCATCTCACCGTCTTCGTTAAATGCGATGGTAAATATCCCTCCAACCTCTTCGGTAAAAAGAACACATATGATGTGAAGTTCTTCCTGTATCGATTCCGGTATCTTTGAGAAATCCTTATTAAAATAATATTTCTTTTCATAGGAATTGGCTCCGCAGAGCACAACCTTTTTATCGCTCATTACACATACCCGTATATGCCACGCACGGATACCTCACCTGCGTAGACTTTTTTTATATCATTTCCACATTCTACCAATAGCTGTCCCGTATTGTCGATCCCCTTACAGATACCGTTATATTCTCCTTCGGGATCCAAGACAGTTACTTCTCCGTTTTTGCTGACCAGCGCCTGTTCATATTCTTCCTTTAACAGACTGAGGTCATTTGTTTCGTATACTTTCTTACATAACTCATCAAAATGAAATAAGATGCTGTCTAACAGACTGTCATGATCAACGCAGTCATCGGTCTGTAAAAGTATCGATGTTGCTGTCTGAGACAGTTCCTCAGGCATATATTCCTGATTGGTATTTATGCCGACCCCAATGATGATCTGGCCGGTTTCCGACAGGGCTTCGGTCAATATGCCGCAAAGCTTCTTTTGGTTCATCACTATGTCATTCGGCCATTTTATGCCGGTCTCGATATCCATATCGGACAGGGCCTTTTTTACCGCAAGCGCCATGACAAGCGTCAGCATTGAACAGTCGCTTAGAGAAAGTCTCGGCTTTATCATGACAGAAAACATGAGAGCACTTCCCGGCTCGGTCACCCAGCTTCTTCCTCTTCTTCCTTTTCCGCTGTTCTGATATTGTGCCGTGACAGTCAGCATCTCGTCGCTGTCATATCCGTCCGCAGACATCCTTTTTAAGTATTCGTTGGTAGAATCTACCTCATCGAGATTTATGATCATACCGGTCTCCTAAAACTCTGCACCGAGGGTTGCTGCCATGACTGCCTTAATGGTATGCATGCGGTTTTCGGCTTCCTTGAATACTACGGAGTTTTCCGATTCGAATACCTCGTCGGTTACCTCAAGATCCTCAAAACCGAACTGTTCTCCCTTTTCTCTTCCTATCTCGGTCTTAAGATCATGATATGAAGGAAGGCAGTGCATGAATATGGCGTCCTTTCCGGCTCTTGACATTACATCCTTTGTAACCTTATATGGTGTCATATCGGCAATACGTTCAACCCAGGCGCTGTCAGGCTCACCCATGGATACCCAGATATCCGTATATACTACATCCTTATCCTTTGTTCCCTCGATCGCATCCTCTGTAAGAGTTATGCTCGCTCCTGTTTCGGCTGCGATCTCTTTGCATGTCTTTACAAGCTCGGGATCGGGGAAGTAATTTTTGTTTGAACACAGAGTCAGATGCATGCCCATCTTCGCAGCCGTTACCATCAGGCTGTTTGCGGTATTGTATCTTGCATCTCCCATGTAGACCATCCTGATACCCTTTATATATCCGAAATGCTCTTTTATGGTCAGAAGATAGGCTAACATCTGTGTGGGATGAAATTCATTTGTAAGACCGTTCCACACCGGAACATCGGCATAGCTTGCAAGCTCTTCAACCTTCTCCTGTTCAAAGCCGCGGTATTCAATGCCTTCAAACATGCTGCCGAGAACT
>CACZSE010000152.1 GCA_902783735.1 uncultured Lachnospiraceae bacterium | reverse complement strand
TAATTAGAATTTCCTAATGCTATATCATAAGGTACCTTATAGGAAACTGTCTTTTCTATCGCATAATCATGAACATATGAACTGAAATATCCGCCATTCATGTCATATGTGACTGTATAGAAATCCTTTGACCACTTTGCATAGATAGTAGAACCTTTTTCAGGAGTATTCTGGAGATAATATATATTATTATCTTGAGAAAGCTTAGTTATACATTCCTTTTCAGCATACCATCCGGCAAATACATATCCTTCTCTGTCAGGTATATAGTCTTTATCATTTAGATATTTGTAAGTATAACTAAGCTCATACTTATCCTTGCCATTAGGGAACTTACCGCCATTGGCATCAAGAGTCATTCCGTCTTCATCTGTATCAAGTGCGTCTTCATTGACATCTTCATCCACTGCAGCATTTTCACTGACTGTCTCGTCTTTCGTCCATCCGGCATAAAAAGTAACCTCACTGTCTACTACGTAGGTATCGATATTAACAACTTCCAAAGCTTCAATATCAAGATACCATCCTGTGAAAACAAGATCACCGTTAACCGGATTTGCCGGCAATGTAGTCAGGCTACCGTTCTGTACATATTCAATGTCAGAAACTGAGCTTCCGTCTTCAAATACACCTCCGTTGGCGTCGAAATGGATCACGACCGCAGCCGCAGCCTCCTCTTCGCCTTCAGAGATGACACTGTCATCAATCTGAGTCCGTTCGTCCGAAGCATCCTGTTCATCATGAGATGCAACCGGATCATCGGCAACATCCGAAACAGAAACAGGATCTTCGACTGTCTGCTCATCCATGACAGGTGATGCATACGTTGCCTGGGCAGGCAAAGATGTGAACACCATCAGGATAGCAATGACAAACGCCATCAATCTTTTAAACTTCATGTTTCTTTCCTCCTACTTTAGTTTATATCTATAAGATAAAAAACCGTAAAACTAATAAGCATAAAAACTTGAGTTTTACGGTTTGTCATCTCTACAAATATATAATTATCATTCGCCGGCCTTACATGTTATGATCCATGGTGCAGGCTGCTGTTCATAGGTATGTCTGCTGGTAACCTTTGCAACAGAAACCTGTATGATCTCGGGATCCGAGATGCAAAACTTCTTGCAATAATCTATCATGGAAGCTGCCAGCACAAAATCAAGGGTGTAGATGACAAATTCCATGTTAGGATTCAATTTAAGAAGGCAGTCTATCTCCTGTTCCATGGAAGCCGATGCCACCAGCATGGTCACATCAGGCACAGGAAGCCCTTTCATGGTCTCTTCATCAACACGGTCGATTATATGAACATTGTTTATGCCGAAAAGTTCGGTGTTTTCTTCTAAGGCACGTCTGTCATTGCCGTTATATTCTACAGCTATGATCTCGCCTTCTCCGTCGAGTATGGCCGACTCTACGACAATGGATTCACCTGATATGACACATATATTCTTTCCTTCTTCTATCTGCATCTTCGAAAGAAGTACGGAACGTATCTCTGAGCCCACATATTTAACGGACCCCTTTACAAGGGCGCTGTTGTCCATGCCAAACTTTACTGCAGCTCTGGCATTGGGATTTAAGATTATCATGCCGGCAGATGCATTGATGCCTCTGTCGATCATGTTCGCAACAATGTCTTCCTTAATGGGGCCTGAAGGTTCAGAGCCCTCATTGTAGATAACCTTGCACTCACCGAGTCCCGCATTGTACATACGGTAAAAAATATCGGGATGACCTGCCTCGGTAAATACCAGAACACATCTGTGAGCCTCACAGGCAGGAATGATGTTTTTATTTTTTCTTGTGATATCGAGTATCTTTACATGCTCAAGATCGATATCAGTCTTTGCTGAGAAATACTGTAACCACGCTATAACATGTTCATTGTTAAAAATTCTGTCTTCCATCTGTAACCCCTGTTATTAAAATCATGATCCTGCGTTTATATACAGTTTTTAGGCATTTGCCATAGCACAGAGCTCTGAGAGCATCTTGTCCAGATTGCCAATGTTTTCATCAGAGAACTGGCAGGTTCCCACCTTTTTATGTCCGCCGCCGCCGTACTTTAGCATAAGACTTCCCACATCGATATCACACGTTTTATTGATGATGCTGTAGCCTACTGCCGCAGAACAGCCGAGACCGCCCTTGCCGGCAACTATCCATGCGGAAATGTTCTGGTCCGGATACATGCTGTAGATCATGAAACGGTTTCCGGTATATATGGGATCTACACCTCTCAGATCACTTATGATAACGTTGCCCTCCACTCTTGTATGAGCCGTTACCATCTCTTTAAATTTTGCAGTCTGCTCGTTGTATACCTCGATACGCTCTTTAACATCGGGCATCTCAAGGATCTCTTCAGTGGTTTTGTCCTTACAAGCGACCATGAGTTTTTCCATGAGCTGATAATTACTTACGGTGAACTGTCTCCATCTTCCGAGACCGGTTCTGGGATCCATAAGGAAGCCTACCAATATCCAGCCTGTGGGATTTAATATCTCATCTACCGTAAGATTTCCGGAATCGACTTTATCTACCGCTACCATCATGTCATGATAGTTGGGAAATCTCTCGGCTCCGCCGTAATATTCATATATGATCCTTGCACATGAGGGAGTGATCCTGCTCTCTCCTTTGTACTTGCCTTCCAGTGCAAGACGTTCATGTTCACTCGAATGGTGATCGAACCACAACCCGCATCCTTCAACATACGGAACATTGGCAAGACAGTCGTTTTCATCGATCTCTACAAGTCCATCCTGCAGATCCTTAGGATGAGCAAACTTCCAATGATCTATAATCCCTGCTTCGAGCAGCAACGCTCCGCAGGCAAGTCCGTCAAAATCCGAACGGGTAACCAATCTCATAGCCATAAAAAACAACCTCCTTCAATTCGAAATACCTTTTAGATTATATCATAAAAAGACTCACAAATATATGCGAGTCTTTAAAAAATTCATAATATTCCACAGATTCACTCCACAGGGCCTATTTTCCCCGCCACTATCACATATATAATAGCAACAGAGAGAAATGCTCCCCAGAAGCAAAGAAGCGATATCCATATATCTTTTGTAGTCTTATCGTCCTTTGTCATAAGCCTAATGTACCAGTATACAGAAAGTGCAGCTATGACTAAAGCCACAAGAAGTATCAGTGTTTCCATTTAAAATCCTCTTTTTAACCCTATATCAGTGTAATCTACTTATGATACGGCTCATTGTTTATGATCCTGTATGCCCTGTAGACCTGCTCTAATAATATAACACGCATGAGCTGATGAGGAAAGGTCATATCGGAAAAACTGATGAGCTCATCCGCTCTTTTTTTTATGTCTTCACAGATGCCCAAAGAACCGCCTATGATAAATACGATATTGCTGTTTCCTCTTAAAGCCTCGGATGCGATCTTTTTGGAAAATGCTACGGAATCGTATTTTTTCCCCTCTATAGCAAGTGCAATGACAAATGCATCATCCGTTATATGCGACTTTAACCTGTCACCCTCTTTTTTCAGTATCTGTTCACACTGTCTGTCGCTTGCCTTATCGGGAGTCTTTTCGTCTTCAACCTCCACGATCTTTAACCGGCAATATCTGCCAAGCCTTTTTGCATACTCATCGATGGCGTCTTTATAGAACTTTTCTTTTATTTTTCCTACCGTCAATAATGTTATCTGCAAAACCTTACCACCATTTTTCCATACGGATTTGTATCTTTATGTCTTAAAAAGCAACAGATGCATTACTACATCTGTTGCTCTTTACTTTTACCTGATCATTACAGACGGGCTATTGCTGCGTAGAAATCTGTGTAATTATCGTAATTAGTCGTATAAGTATTTGTAGAACCGCCGGTAATTGAGAACACATCTACGATCTGATATTCCGTATCCGATATCTTTTTGATCGAATAATCATGTTTTTCAGTCATATTCACAGGATTTGTTTTACTGTAGGTGATCACAACACCCGAAGCACTTTCAACCCAATTTATATTCGTCGGCGCATTTGCATCAAATGTGTCCGGTCTGAATCCATAAGGATTATAATCATTTTCCAGACTGATAGGAAGCGGTACCTCAGCATTTGCCGTTTTTATCGCTATTTTGTTTTGGTTCATATTTGCACTGCTGTAATTGGTGATCACCGCATCAACACCGTTACCATTAGCATCGGGTACCTTGGCATCAAACGTGCTTTTCGTACCATCGTCATAATACTTTCCTACAGGAAGGTTATTTGTAGCTCCGCCTGTCGGACTCGGTGAAGGCACAGTTGTAGGTGTAGGTACCGACGTAGGTGTAGGTACTGCCGTAGGTGTAGGTACCGCCGTAGGCGTGGGTACCGCCGTAGGTGTAGGTACTGCCGTAGGCGTAGGTACTGCCGTAGGTGTAGGTACCGACGTAGGTGTAGGTACCGCC
>CACZSE010000151.1 GCA_902783735.1 uncultured Lachnospiraceae bacterium | reverse complement strand
TGAACAGACAGGTGATACAGCTTATACATTTACAAATCTTGTAGCAGGTGAAGTTGCGACCATCACATACACCCCCGCAAAGGGAACGGATGCTTCAAATACAGCATATGATAACGGTTCATTTGCAGATGACTTTAAGGTAATGTCAGGAAGCACGGATGTGACGGAGTGTTATAACCTTACGACCAAGACAGCAGGTAAGCTTACGATAAACAAAGCAGCCATAACTCCGACTGTCACGATAAAAGGATGGATCGCAGGAAAGACACCGAAGACTCCCACAGTGACAGGCAATACCGGAAACGGACCGGTCACGATAGAGTATAAGAAGTCAGATGAAGCAGATACTGCTTATACGACAGTAGTTCCTACAACTGTAGGAAAATATATCGTAAGAGCCACGATAGATGAGACGACAAACTATCTTGGAGCAACAGCAACTGCAGAATTTAAGATAAGTGCACAGCCTGTTGTCATTACCGATGATGATCAGGAAATTAAGAATGATAATGATAACGCAGAAGGTTCATCAACTCCCAAAGAGTCGGATTATGAGATCTTCATGAGACAGTTAAGAGAGGCAGCGAAGAAAGGAACACCTCAGACACTGGTCCTTAACTGGGGTAACTCATTATCATATGAGGCGCTGCAGATACTAAAGGATAATCCGCAGCTGACACTGATATTCAACTATAAGTGGCAGGGAGTCGACTACAGTACAACGATAGGCGGCGGAAGAACAGTCTATGCCAATAAAGCAGTTGCCTGGTACGGCCCGGATCATTTGAGAGGCCTTTACGGAGCATCTATGGGAATGGCATATGCAAACATAACAGAAAAAGCCGTGACCGGAACGGTAAATGGCG
Organism: uncultured Lachnospiraceae bacterium; assembly: GCA_902783735.1. Lineage (GTDB taxonomy): Bacteria > Bacillota > Clostridia > Lachnospirales > Lachnospiraceae > Colinaster. The sequence goes on along the minus strand of CACZSE010000151.1, from coordinate 1,345 downwards.
TAAGAAACGGAGTATATGTGGTTCAAAGAGGAGATAACCTCTGGAAGATAGCAACCCGAAAGCTGCATGTGAGTGAGGACTATCTTGTACAGAAGAACAGAATAGTTGACAGGAACAGGATAAGAACAGGACAGGTTCTGTACTATTGATTTTTACGTCATTAATTGTCAAAGAACCCTAAGCATAGAGGCGCTAAAACGATAACAGAATAGGATGAGTGATGTAAGAGGAATTGATCGCGTATCAGTTCCTTTTTTGATGAAACATTGACATCAAAGCTAATCGGATCTTATTGTTCTTGTAGGTAATAACATGGAGACTGCAAAATGCGAGGAAATGCTTAAGGATACTCCGCATGTCTATGGATTTCAGGACTCTGCAGGACATAGAGAAAACGGAGTGACGGTTGCCGGGCGAATGCCGGTTACAGCATATTGCATTTATCGTGTGGTTTTATATGATTTCCGTTGATTTTTGGAGAATAATCTCTTTACCAGTATAAAAGTGATGGGTTAGTTGTCTCTAACTACAAGTTAATATTCTATGAAAAATGATAAGTGTCAACAGTTTTTGTTGACAAAGAAAACAGACACTGATAACATATGAACAGATGAACAGATATTCATATAAAAGGAGATCTACATGAAAAACTTTGTAAATGAAAGCCAGAAACTGCCTATGTTTGGAATAGGACCGTATCTTATTTTGGGAATCGGGATTATAACACTGATAGGAATGATATTATCCGGAACTTTTCTAAAAGGCGGGATATTATACGGCAGCTGGATCATTTTATTTCGCATAATCGCGATCTTTTTGATGATAGTCGGTATATTTGTCTGGTATAAGGGAGCATTCGGATCAAATATGGATGAGAGCATAACCGAAAACAGACTGATGACCAAAGGGATATATTCCTGGGTAAGAAATCCGATGTACAGCGGATGGTGGATATTTATGATAGGATTGATCCTTATGTTTCATAATGCATGGCTCCTTTTCATACCGGTTATCAATTGGGGGATAATGACAGTGGTCTTGATGAATACAGAAGAAAAATGGCTTCTTGATCTTTATAAGACGGAATATGAGGATTACAAGAAGAGAGTGAACAGATGCATACCGTTTAAGAGACAGTAGAGGTACAGATATGAATATATACAGTTTTTTATCAGTCGGATATGATCTATTGGACAGGATATGGCTGTCTGAAAAAGGAAATGATCCAAGAAGAGTGATAGAGAGTATTCTGCCAAACGAAAAGTGCAAGGTACTTGATATGTGCTGCGGGACATTCACAAACGGTCTGTCCATAGCAAGGAAAAACCCAAACAATCTGGTTGTC
>CACZSE010000150.1 GCA_902783735.1 uncultured Lachnospiraceae bacterium | reverse complement strand
TCATGATAAAAACCGTTAAAGCTGTTTGCAAGATCATAGATATATGAACAGATCTTATGGGGAGCAAGCTCATCGTAAGCCGCTTCCATGGAAGAAATGAACTTGCTTATCTCCAGCATGAGAGCTTTTTGCTGTTTTGACAAAGCCTCATCGATCTGTGTATCCTTGGGATCTTTATTTAACTCTTCGTATTTACTCAAAATGGATTTGATACGCACTATCGTATATAAGATGTACGGACCCGTATTTCCTTCAAATGAAGTAAACTTATCGATATCGAATATATAATCTTTTGTAGCCTGGTTGGAAAGATCTCCGTATTTTACGGCAGCCAAACCTACGATCTGTGCCGTTTCTTTTGCCTGTTCCTCATCGACATCCTGACCGGACATTATCTTTTCATACATGCGATCATTTATATCGCTTATGAGGGTCTCAAGACGCATAACACCGCCATCACGGGTCTTGAAGGGCTTTCCGTCTTTACCGTTCATGGTACCGAAGCCGAGATAATCAAGCTCCGTATCCGGTCCTACCACACCGGTCTTCTTTGCACATCTGAATACCTGCGTAAAATGCATTTCCTGACGCTTATCGGCAAGATAGAGTATCTTGTCGGGATTAAAATCCTTTATACGTTCATCGAGGGTCGCAAGGTCTGTGGTTGTATAAAGTGAAGCACCGTCCTGCTTGAGTATCATGCAGGGAGGGATCTCTTTTGTATCGGTGTCTTCTTTAACATCGACAACCAATGCTCCTTCACTTTCATACGCAAAGCCCTTTTCTTTCATCATTGAGACCATGTCTGCAATATAAGGCTTCGCATCCGATTCGCCCTTCCACAGTTCGAAAGAAACATTCAGTTTCTCATAGTTTTTCTTAAGATCGGGTATGGAAACATTCATGATATGCTTCCAGAGTGCGGTACGACCTTTATCACCCTTCTGAAGCATAAATGTATCGTTTAATGCTTCCTCCTTGTATGCTTCATCCTCTTTTGACTTTGCCGAAGCCACCGGATATATCTGTTCAAGATCCGATAATGTAAAAGGCGCCTCCTTCGGATATTCTCCTTCAAATGAAGGATCAAAATATACGAGGCCGGGATCTCTTTTTCTCAATTCGGTCATGATAAGGCCCATCTGAAGACCCCAGTCACCGAGATGGATATCGCCGGTAACATCATCACCCATATATCTGCAAAGATTCTTGATCGACTGGCCGATGATCGCACTTCTTAAATGTCCGACGTGAAGAGGTTTTGCCACATTCGGACCGCCGTAATCCACGATCATCTTCTTTTTGTTGTCATGCTTAAGACCGAATTTTTCACTGTCTGACATATCCCTTAAATAACCTGCCAGAAATGAATCCTTTACATTCATATTTAAAAAACCGGGTGCAACAGCCTCAACATCTTTTACGGTCCTGCTGTCACTCAGTCTTTCGGCAACCTCTTTTGCGATCATGATCGGTGCTTTTTTATAGAGCTTGGCACCTGCCATGGCACCGTTACACTGAACCTCGCACAGATCGGGTCTGTTTGACCATGTAACCTTACCGAGTGCCTTATCGTAACCTGCCGCTTCAAATGCGGTTTCTATCTCCTGTCCTATTAAATCCAATATCTTTTCCATATTTTTTACTTCCTGCTTCAAATTTTCCTAAAAGATTATTATATATGTTTTCAGCCCTTATGACAATTGATACCGTCAATATGTCCAGTCTTTAAAGAAAACATGTTTTTCTTTCACTCTTCCGTTATGTTTTGCATATTCATTTGCGGTAGCGATACCGATCAGAATGATACCTGCGGTCAAAAGATATACCCACCATGCAATGCTTGTCCAGAATTCCTTTGTCTTAATAAGGATCAGTAAAGCTAACGTCGCCGTAGACATGATAAACCATTGCTTCTTTTTTACCAGATATGACCAGATGATGACTGCAGTCATGAATATACCCAGAGCAACAGCATCGGAGACCGTTTCTCCGGTAAGAGTAGTCATCAGAAGATAGCCGCTGCACATGCAGGCGATGACAAATGTGATCCAGCCTCCCTTGCTGTCGGTACCTTCCTTATAAACAACCAGCATGTTAAACAGTGCACAAAGCATGATACCCGCGACGAACCACTCCTGTCTCCAGACCTTCGGGATATGCCACCACGGCTGTCCCATCCATACCCATAAGAGCACAAGCGAGAATGCGGTCAATATATACAGATTGCTCTTCGCATATCTGTCATCATTGAATCGTCTGTAAAAGCTTAATACAAAGATCGAAAGACATATCACTCCAAGATATCTTATGTCTTCATCAAATTCCGACATGAGTGCGATCGTTGGAATGATACCCGATATATTGATCCAATCGTCCAGCCAGGTTTTGTTACCTGCATAAAGCAAGCCATCCTCACCGGTATCATACTGTTGTTCGACATCCAGATATCTGTGAAGTATAAAACCGCATACGGTTGATGTCGCAAATGCTATCAGTAAAGTCCAATACGGCGGTTCATAGATAAATAAGAGAAAATATATCTGCAGGATCGCAGTAAACGACCACTTCGATTCTCCAATGGCGTGAAGGTAGATCATGTATGCTACGCCTACCAATGCTGCAAGAATAAATATGCCCGGTGCATCAACATCCTCAGCCAGTAACGAGAAGATCATGAGCGCAAATCCCGTCTCTATGAGCATCGGTTTTATCTTCCTTACATAAGAAACGATAAACACGACTATGACTCCCGCAAGATATGTTGCGATCTTTATGAACATGAGAACCGTTTCATTTTCGTTCGTGTTATTGCTTATTGAAACCAGCTCGATAATGAAACACAACGATGTGACCACCGTCCAAAGTGCCCTTACGATATTTTTATTCTCTCTGAATATAAACGTAACTACTGCAGTTTCCAGAAGAGTCACGAATATGATCCATTCGGCGATAAACTCATCACTTATCCCCAAAAACGGCTGGAATATCACATTTATCCACATAATGGCGGATGCAACAGTCAAAAAGACTTTCTGAACCGACCGGCTCACTCTTGTACTTAGAAGCACTATGTATACAGCTAAAAGCGTGCAGGCCCAAAACCGCCACATACCCTCAGCACCGTCAGCACAGATGATCGCTGTAACTGCAGGTATGAATGCGGCCAGTGACATCCATGCGATCCTGCATTTTTCTTCTTCTCTTTTAATGATCGGTCTCTGAATAAGTCTGCTTATGATAAATATCGCAAATACCATAACTTCCAAAATGATAAATGCGACCAGATCCGATCTTTTTGAACTTACTATCAGGTAATCCGAAACATCTATCGCAAGTCTTGTTGCATAAGCACACGACATGATCGCGGATATAACAGCAAAGTAATTCTTGTCTGACATGGTGTGAGCCGCATATGTCATTAAAGAGAGTAACAACAACGGGATAAGAAATGCCAAAAATCCCGCATCTTTGGTTCTGTCTATCTTGTTCCATACAGACAGATATGTAAAGACAGATAAGGCATATGCAAAGCTTAAAGATGCAACAGTCATGACCTTCAGATGTTTCTGCGATGCATCTTTTCTTAACCGAAGCACAGACAAAGTAAAGAAGATCAGCATGACGAACCATGCCAACGCCAGATCATAGAATCTGTTCGGTATGAACCTGTCGCACATGCACAGTCCTATAACTGACACGAGAAGACAAATGCAGGATGCGACCGTTTTCTCCAGATAGAGGATGCAAGCTAAAATGACTCCGACCGTACTCATAGCGAAAAACAGTACTATGCCAAGGATCTGAGCATCTTTTCTGTCACCGTATCCGAAGATCGCTACAGCAACAGATATCGGAATGATAATGTATGATAAAAATCTCGAAATGGCTCTGAGTGATGTTGTACTGCCCGTCCTTTTTTCGTATGTCTGAGTAAGAAGCAGCGATCCAAGCATGAAAATCTCAAGCATTATGCAATGAATGCGCAGATCGTCCGTTACATGAAGCGTAAATATGCTCATTGTGAGCATGCCGAAGAAATAGCTTATGATACCCATAAGAACGGTGTCATATAACCATCTTCCTATAAACAGACAGAATGAAATGATCGCGGCGCTTACGGCCCAGATGATCGCACTCTCTCTGTCTAACCCGCTGTAATACAGACCGTACCAGCCAAAATAACCTGCTGCCAGGTTTGTAAATCCCAAAGCTCCGCTGCCCAATATATAAAATGTGATACTGGTTTCTCTAAGATCAAGCTTTTTTTGAGAAAACCATGCACTGAGATAGCATACCGCAACCGCTCCCAATAAGACCGCTATCTTTGAAAATGATGACAGATATCTCCAGTTTGTAGTCGCAAATATGGAGCCGGCCACAAATACCAATAAGACACCGATACCAAACATATATACACCTGAGGTCCTGGTGTATGGTCGCACGGTTTTTTCTTGTGCACCGATAACAGGCGCCGGTTCATCGACCGAAGGTTCCTGTACCATATTTTGAGGCTCGGCGTGATATTCACCCGAAACAATATCATTTGCTTTTGTAACGTTCTCTTTAAGCTCGACAGTCTCAACTTCATCCGGCTGCACTGAGGCAATGTCTTCGTTTGCTTCAGACAAAACGACTGTCTGTGTAACGACGCTTTCATTTTCTTCAGGCAAAACAGCCGATTCCGTAACGGCGCTTTCTGTTCCTTCCGGCACGATAACCGGTTCTGCTTCCTTTTGCTGTGGCTGCACGGCTTTTTCTTCCATGCCGTTTAATCTTGAACGAAGCCTTGCGATCTCTTCTTCTTTGATCTGCAGGCTTAATTTATTTCTTTTGTTTTCGCTGATCTTTATAATAAGAAACGGTATGAGAAACAACGGGCTCAACACCCATATGATTGCAAAAAGCAACATATTCAAATGCCTCCCTTCCTTCAGGCTTTCCTAGTTTACATAAAATAACTATAATGAGCATTTTTACATACTCCCGATAATTGTATCATAATCATGATTTTTTGTCATATTTGAGCTATAATGATCACATGAATGTAATAAACTACAGTAAAGAAATGGAAAAAACAATAGCATCCTTGGGTGACAATGTTCCGACACTGCTTTTGCACAGTTGTTGTGCGCCATGTTCAAGCACCTGCCTGGAGATACTGTCCGAGCATTTTAAGGTCTCGGTCTTATATTATAATCCGAATATCACCGACAGCGCCGAATACAACAAAAGACTTGCAGAAGAAAAACGATTTATCGACGCCGTAAACAATCTGAAAGGCTTTGATAAGTCGGGAGAGAACAACAAAACGTTTTATCCCATATCACTGACAGAATGTACCTACGACCCCATGGAATTCTTTGAAGCCGTAAAGGGATACGAAAACTGTCCGGAAGGCGGAGAACGCTGCTTTATCTGTTATGAAATGAGACTTCGCGAGGCAGCATCGACGGCAAAGCGTGAGGGCTTTGATTATTTTACGACCACCCTTACTCTCAGTCCTTTGAAAAATGCCGCAAAGCTTAATGAGATCGGTCAAAAAGTTGCATCCGAATATGATGTTAAGTTCCTTCCCTCTGATTTCAAAAAAAAGGATGGATACAAACGATCCATCCAATTATCAAAAGATTTCGAGCTTTATCGCCAAAACTATTGCGGCTGTATCTTCAGTAAAAACAGCTGTTCAACAACCTGTGATATCACCGATCCTTAAGAGCCAGATGTCCGGATACTCTTAAGGCCGTTACATTTTTATTATCATCATACTGCACATCCATATAGGTGATATATAATCTTGTGTTTTCATCCACATCTACGGTATCTACGCTGTAGATAGTGGTTGTTTTTTGCTCTTCGTTGGCTTTTTCAAACCTCTCAAGGAACGAAGCGACTTCGTCACGCAGATCGGCCTGAGCATATACGGTTCCGTCAATATTTATATCCACATGCTCAAGATCGGCATATCCGTCGGGACCCACGGATGCATCCACATCAAAGCCTGCTATCCTGTCAAATCCCGTCACATTCATAAATGAATCATCCGCATTCAGATATCCGTAATTCTTGAAATCTCTGAAAACATATACATTGACGCTCATACCCATGAGTGTTATGAGATTCTGATCGTCCCTGCTGATGAATCCGTCGACGTAATCCTCTCCTTCTGTTTCAAGAAGCGTCTTGTAAGCAGTTACTATCTGTGTCTTTTCCTCATCCGTGTACTCAGCTTCTTTATTTGCCAGATAATCATCCAATATCTGTCTGTCATCCTTAGCCCCGGTCTTGGAACCGCAACCCGTAAACACGAGCATTACAAGCATCAGTATGACAATACCCGTTTTATTTCTTATTTTCATATGAACCTCTCGATGTTTTTTTGATATAGGCCGAATGCACCGGTCTCAAAACAACATCTACATTGTATCACAAAACTTTCCGTCCGGGTCCAGAATATCTTTGAGCTCGTAAATGGACAGGATCGCTCCCCTGTATTCCTTCAGTTTCTGCTCGAGCTGAGCCTCAGAATCCTGCCATCGTGAAAACGGTTTCTTTTCGTCAAAACAATATCTGCCGGCATCTTTATAGGCTCTGTCATTGATGGTGACCGTCATGACTCTGCCCTTCATGCAGATGCATATATCGTATTCTTTACGAAGCTTAAGCAGCGATTCTATCATTGTCGGAGTAAGGAATTTGTATGCTTCGGTATCATAGGTGGCTATGGTATCAAAGTTCTCCGCAAACTCATTGTTCTCGGTGTCGATGACCACAACATCCTTATCCTTTATCTTCTTAAAACGGTTTTTCTCTCTTTCTCCGATAAGAGTCTTTTTTGTCGTTGTACTCATTATATTGACCGAGCCGTTGATCGTAAAACTTGTCCTGAATTTAATGATCACACCGTCAAAAAAGATATCTTCATGAGTATCACCGTCAGAGTCCGTATATTCATGATACAGCTTATAACCCATAAATTCGAAGGCATCGGTGTTCTCTTTATTGTTCCAGTCATAGGAACAACTTGAATATGTAGCAGAACGTGTCCGATTGTGTATAGGTCTTACCAGGTGAGCTTCGACAAGAGCATTATCGTAGCTCATATTGGGATCATCCACCAGGTCTTCCCTGCTATGGCGAAAGAAAAGATCGAGCTTATCATCATAAACTCTCAGTGCGGGCAGAGCAACCTTCTGACTGAAATCATACGCTTTGTACTGCGGTGTGCCTCTGTTTCTCCCGAACAGCGCCCATATCAGGATCGCGATCACACCAAACTGAAGTGCCAGCCCCATTGCGACCAGCAAAAAAGGAAAGATCAGGATCAGACCCAAAACAAATCCGACCGGATGTTTTTCCGTAAGATCCCGAATCTTTTCCTTGTCAAACTTAAGACCGAGCCTTTCACGTAAACCCTGCGGTGCAATGGAATTAAAATACTTCAGTTCATTTAGAACCTGTTCTTTTTTTGCTGCGTCATATTCTCCGTTCAGCATCCTTTGTCTGAAAGAGCTTAGTTCCATATATCATTCCCTCAAATGTTCATGTTAAGATCAACGTTTTTGATACTATCGAGGTTTTCCTCGTGAATATATTCCATCTTTGTAACGTTTTTCATGCCACACACAATAGATGCCGGAAATGTGACCGTATAGTTGTTCAGTTTTGTGATATTTCCGTTCACCGCACGTCTTGCAGCCGAATACTGTCCCGACTGCTCGGAAAGTTTATTGATGAGATTATTGAAAATCTCGGCACTTTTAAGTTCCGGATAAGCCTCTCCCAGCGCAAAGAAACCTTTAACGACCTCTTCCTGAGATTTTGATGCTTCGTTAAGCTGCTCGATCGTAGCATCCGAAGGAACCTGTGTCAGGTGTCTTAAACTCTCAAAAACCTTCTGTTCATGCTGAGCATACTGCTCGGCAACCTTCTTGCCCTGCATAAGTACATCATATCTTTGTCTCAATTGGATCTCTACACCCGAGAGGGATTCTTCGATCTTAAGCTTAACGCGGTTGATGTTGTTACTTGTAGAAATGAACCAGCCTATGAAACAGATTACTAAAAATGCCAAAACAATAAGTATTATCATACCCTATTCCTCCTTATAAACCCATTTTACTATACATATAGTTTGCAAGAAACCCGTAAAATATGCAAAATATAACGTTTTATTTCTGTATTCAGTGCATAAAGAGGCAATGCAGAAACAGGATTTTCTGTATAAAATTATATAATTTAAGCATATTCCTCATATTATATTCGCATTTTTACGTGACTATAATAGCGGTATGGCAAATTTAAAGATAAGATCACAAACAATGAATATGACAGAAGGGAATCCGACAGGTCTTTTGATAAGATTTGCGATCCCCATGCTGATAGGTAATATCTTCCAGCAGGTTTACAATCTTGTGGATTCGGTCATCGTGGGAAGATATGTCGGAAGCGATGCACTGGCAGCCGTGGGTGCAACAGGCTCGGTAACATTTTTGTTCTTTGCCCTTTGTAACGGTGTCGGAAGCGGCGGAGGCATAGTCACATCCCAGTTCTTCGGAACCGGTGACAACAAACGCGTAAAAGATTGTATATCCAACACTGCTTATATTATGTTCAGCATGTCGGTTGTCATAGGCATACTTGCTTTTTTCCTCTCTCGTCCCGTGCTGGCAGCCTTAGATACCCCCGAGCGGATCATGCCCGATGCTCTTTCATATCTTCGGCTGCAGTGCATAGGACTGATATTTGTCGCCCTGTACAATTATGCATCTTCCATGCTTCGTGCATTGGGCGATTCCAAAACGCCGTTATACTTTCTGGTGTTTTCATGCATTCTCAATACCGTTTTGGATGTCTTCTTTGTATACAACCTGAAAATGGGCGTGACCGGAGCTGCGGTCGCCACCGTTATATCACAGTTTGTTTCCGGTGCCGCATGCCTGATATTTGCCCTTAAGACAAATGAGTTCTTTAAGCTTGATAAAGAAAACCTTAAACCGGACCGTGAGATCCTCTATAAATCAGTAAAGATCGGCGTTCCGCTCTCCATGCAGTTTTCACTTATAGCTATTTCCTGCATGGCTCTGCAAAAGGTTGTTAACGGTTTCGGCGAAGTCGCTGTTGCCGCATTTACCGCAACAAGCCGTATAGAACAGCTCATCCACCAGCCTTATCAGACTCTCGGTGCTTCTCTTTCCACATACTGCGGTCAGAACTTCGGCGCCAAAAAAAATGACAGAGTAATAAAAGGCTTCCATAAATCCATAGTTATGATGGTCATCTTCTCTGTTTTGATGCTTCCCGTTATGCAGTTTTTCGGAGAGTCAATAGTAAAGATATTTGTCGATGATGAGGCCGTTATATCGATGGGTGCAAGAGCACTTCGTATCAGCAGCTATTTCTACATATTCCTGGGTACCATATATATGGTAAGAGGTGTGTTAAACGGTGTGGGAGATGCAATATTCTCTTTTGTAAACGGTGTAGTCGAAGTCCTGTGCAGGCTTACAATCCCTGTTTTCATGACATCGGTTGCAATTATAGGTCTGTGGGGTATATGGTATTCGGTAGGTATAACATGGTTTTTGAGCGGACTTACCGCATATATGCGATATGTGAGCTACAGACATAAACATCTTGATAATCTGACTTTGGATCCCGTTCCTGCTTCAGCCAGGATATAAAAACCCGGGCTGAAGGATCTTATCGGTATCCAAAGTCTTTTTATATCTATCGCAAATATCATTCAAATACATTTGCACCTTTTTCAAATAGTTTGAACTGATCGGAGGAACTCATCTCGCTTCCTCTGAAATCCGCTCCGGTCGCCGTTACTTCAAACAGTTCGAGATCGCTCAGGTGTGAATTGACAAAACATGCACCCGTAAGATCCGCATTACTGAAATCTATATTCTCAAGTCTGCAGTCACGCATATCGGCGCCGTTTAATATTGCCCACCAGAAATTGCAATCATTAAATTCGGTTTCCTTAAGATCCGAATTTGTAAGATTTACATTTTCGAATTTCATCTTGTTCATCTTTGCCGAGCTTATCTTCGCGCCTTCAAGATCCGCAAACGAAAAATCACTGTTGTAACCGTTACTGTGTGAAAAATCGGCATTTTTCAACACTGCTTTATAAAAACTCATATTTGATACATCCGCATGCTTAAAGCTTGAACCGTTTGCTTTCAGATTATCCACTCTTGCTTTATTCAAACATGCATTATCAAATACGCTGTCCGTAAGAACAGCTTTTGACAGTTTTGCACTGGTAAGATCGGCTCCTTCAAAACGGGCTCCGGTAAGATCGGCTCCACTCAGGTTAGTCTTTTTCATATCGGCTCCCGAGAAATCACTTCCGCTTAAGTCAGCACCCGAAAAATCACTGTTGGCAACATCGGCGTTTGAAAAGTCCATGTTTGACAGATCTTCATTCTTAAATGAGATCCTGACCCTGCCTTTCTCATCCTTAAGCTTATCCAGATCTTTACCGTCTTTGGCCGCCTTCACGGGTTCAAAATTTATCTCCGGCAAAGTTTCATCTATTTCGGGCATGATGATCGGCTGGGTATCTTCAAGGGAAACCGGCTCAGTCTTCTTTTCGGGTTCCG
>CACZSE010000149.1 GCA_902783735.1 uncultured Lachnospiraceae bacterium | reverse complement strand
TATCTGTGCCGCATGATACTGGTCAAAAGTGAAACTGAATATGATAAGTTCGATATGGTCTTTGAGAATAACTTCAAAGGAGCTCATTATGAGCCCGAAGTCGGTGCGAACATGCTCAAATGGCTGGATAAATCCGACATGGAAGAGTTTATTGCCGAAACCGAGAGGCAGTGGCTTAACCAAATGGAAGATCTGCAGATCGATAAAGACGACGTTGAAGAGAAATTCAAGGCACGTTTGCGGGATCAGGACAGCGAGCATAACGGAGGCTCTCACTGGATAGGAACCATGGGAAAGACCAGCTTTGGTAATACCGGCGGAAATGTCGGAGGAGTCAGAGTCGGAGGTAAGAGCGGCTATCAGTCTGCGTTTGCGGTCATAGGCGCAAAGAAATATTCCGATTTCAGAGATGACCGCATAATCGACAACAGACAGTTTATGCAGGCTTTAAGAAAACTGCGTCAGTTTTCGACAAAGCTTGATATCCCGAAAACAGAGCTTGATATTGACGGAACTATCGACAAGACCTGCAATAACGGCGGCGTGCTGCAGATCGTCATGGAAAAACCAAGGAAAAATTCCGTAAAACTGTTATTGCTCATGGACAGCGGCGGAACCATGATACCCTATTCGAGTCTCATGAACGAGCTGTTCCAGTCAATAAATAAATCGAATCACTATAAGGACGTAAAAGTCTATTATTTCCACAATTGTATTTACAGTAAGCTTTATAATACTCCGGAGTGTGAGAATGGCGACTGGATAGATACTGAATGGATGTTCAGAAATCTTGACAGTGATTATAAAGTTATAATTGTGGGCGATGCAGCCATGGCTCCGGAGGAACTGTACAGTGATTCGGGCAATTACCGCGGACCCAACGGCGGACTTAGCGGCTGGGAATGGTTATTGCTCATGAAAAGACATTATAAAAGGATCGTATGGATGAATCCGAAGATGGCAGTCGGTCATGCCCCGTGGAGAGAGGCGGAGACTGCTGTAAAGACGATATTTCCCATGTACAGGCTCACGGTAGAGGGGCTTAATAGTGCCATGACGATGCTCATGACAGGGAAATGATAATGTACGTCATATCATGACAGATCCTATACATCCCAAAACGATCGAGTGAAAGGAATATATTAAAATGGGAATTTTTGAAGAATTAAAAGCAAGAGGACTTCTTGCACAGCTTACGGATGAAGAAGGCATAAGAGAGCTTGTCAACAACGGCAAGGCAACCTTTTATATCGGTTTCGATCCTACCGCAGACAGCCTCCATGTAGGACATTTCATGGCACTTTGTCTTATGAAGAGACTTCAGATGGCAGGCAACAAGCCTATAGCTCTTCTGGGCGGAGGGACCGGCATGATCGGAGATCCTTCCGGAAAGACCGACATGAGAAAGATGCTCACAAAAGAAGACATCGATCACAATATCGAATGCTTTAAAAAGCAGATGAGCAGATTTATAGACTTTTCCGACGGCAAGGCATTACTTGTAAACAATGCCGACTGGCTTTTGAAATTAAACTATGTGGATGTACTTCGTGAAGTAGGACCTTACTTCTCTGTTACGAACATGCTGCGTGCAGAGTGCTTTAAGCAGCGTATGGACAGGGACGGCGGCCTTACCTTCCTTGAGTTTAACTACATGATCATGCAGAGCTACGATTTCCTTGAGCTCTACAGAAGATACGGCTGTAATCTCCAGTTTGGCGGAGACGATCAGTGGAGCAACATGCTCGGTGGAAGAGAGCTCATAAGAAAGAAACTCGGAAAGAATGACGCGCAGGCAATGACCCAGACTCTTCTTCTCAATTCGGAAGGAAAGAAGATGGGTAAGACCGTAAGCGGTGCGGTATGGCTCGATCCCAATAAGACTTCTCCTTTCGATTTCTACCAGTACTGGAGAAATGTTGCCGATGCCGATGTCTTAAGAATGATAAGGATGTTAACCTTCCTTCCTCTTGAACAGATCGATGAGATGGATAAATGGGAAGGAGCAGAGCTTAACAAGGCAAAGGAGATACTTGCTTACGAACTCACGAACCTCGTACATGGAGAAGAAGAGGCAAAGAAGGCTCAGGAGAGCGCAAGAGCACTGTTTTCGGGTGCGGCTACTTTGGAAATGCCTACAGCCGTTATCACAGAGGATATGTTAAAAGACGGCGTGATCGATATTCTTGGAATACTTGCCAATTCGGGACTGTGCGCATCAAGAAGCGAAGCAAGACGAGCTGTTGAACAGGGCGGCGTAACGGTTGATGATACAAAGGTTACCGATATCAAGACTATTTACGACCCCGAAAAGTTAAGGGGCGACGGAATAGTTGTACGTCGTGGAAAGAAGAATTATAAGAGAGTGAAAATGGGTTAAATTTTCCTATAACGGTAAATTTCTTAACAAATATTAAGGCAACTTAAGGATATGTTAATTCCATTTTATATTGCAAGAGTATATCATAAAGTCATGGAAGAAATTTTTTCTCCGCCCAAAAATCAATAGTTATTCATCTTGCAATTAATTAAATAAATCGTCGGTCTGACCAAATGGTTCCCTACCATCCATCGAAAGATGAGAAGCGAGTTCAGGCCGGCGATTTATTTTTGTCAAATTGCACTTGCCTGAATCGACAATTTTAGATATACTGATAAAGGTTTGCACCTTGAAGGGTCATGTGAAAAATTGGCTTTATGCCATATTGTAAGAAAGGGAGTTTATAATGAAGAGAAAAGTAGTAAGCACCTTAGCTGTTCTTTTGTGTGTAGGCATGTTGGGGGCATGCGGAAAAGAAGAAGCTACGGTAGAGTATGTCCAGCCACAGATAGAGGAGATCCCTGCTGTTAAGGACGAGCCTGTTGAAGTAGAGCAGGAAGTTGCAAAAGAGCCCATGGAAGATGAACTTCCCGAGGGCATGTATTTTTCGGAATTGACACATTTGCCGATCAGTCTTGAGCTTAAGGATCAGAGACCTATTGCGGCTATGGTAGACAATGAAAAGACCGCATTACCTCATTTTGGTATGAATGAAGCTGATATAGTGTATGAGATCATGAATTCTACTCAGAACGATCGTATCACACGTTTCATGGTCCTCATGAAGGATTGGGGCAGCATCGAACAGCTCGGTTCGATCCGTTCGACAAGACCTACAAATATCCTTTTGGCTGCAGAATACAATGCTGTTCTGTGCCACGACGGAGGTCCGTTCTATATTGACGCATATTTCTCAAAGGCGATCTTCAAGGATCACTTTTCGGGAATATTCTCAAGAGTTGACAACGGAAAAGCAAGAGAGTTTACCGAATACATTATGCCCGGTGATCTTGATAAGGCTTTTAACAATTCGAAGTTCTCTACGACATATACCGAATATTATCCCGGTGAGCATTTCAAGTTTGCTCCGAAGGTAGATCCCATTACGCTTTCTGATAACGGAGATTCAAAGACATGTACATTCATCGATCTTCCGTTCAAGCACAACGGATCTGAACTCGAATACAATGACAGTGATGAAAAGTACTATTACGCTGAGTATAATGCACCTCATAAGGACGGAAAGACGGGAGAGGTTCTGTGCTTTGACAATGTCATCATCCAGAAGTGCACATTTACCCAGTTAGATGATCACGGATACTTAATCTACAACGTAATCGATTCCGGTAAGGAAGGTTTCTACTGCACACACGGAAAGTGCATCCCGATCACATGGGCTAAGGGTGGAGAGGACAACTCCATTACAAGGTTCTATGATATGAGCGGCAACGAGATCTCTATCAATACCGGTAAGACCTACATCACACTTGTTCCGAGTGATAATTGGGACCAGCTCGTAATAAAATAATAAGTCAACTTTCAAGCTCAGGTATATCAATACTTGAGCTTGTAGTTTATAATACTATTATCGAAAGGAGAATTGAGTATGGATGCCAGATATGAAAAATTATTAAAATGCCTTGAAAGCGTAAGAAAAAAGACCGATTTTGTTCCCAAGGTAGCGATAGTGCTCGGCTCGGGACTCGGAAATTATGCTGATGATATAAAGATCGAATGTGAAGTGGACTACCATGACATCGAAGGGTTTCCCATATCAACCGTTCCGGGACATGCCGGAAAGTTTATCTTTGGTTATGTGAAAGACGTACCCGTTGTATGCATGAAAGGCCGTGTGCATTTCTATGAAGGATATCCGATAAGTGATGTTGTTCTTCCTACGAGACTTATGAAGCTTATGGGAGCCGAAATCTTATTTTTGACAAATGCTTCCGGCGGACTGAACACATCTTTCTGTGCGGGCGATTTCATGATCATTACCGATCATATATCATGCTTTGCACCCAATCCTCTTATCGGACCGAACATAGATGAACTCGGTACGAGATTTCCCGACATGACACATGTATATGATGAGGACTTGAGAGATATTATAGAAAAGACCGCAAAGGATCATAACATAAAGGTACAGAAGGGAGTATATGCTCAGCTGACCGGACCTTCATTTGAAAGCCCTGCCGAGATCAGGATGTTACGTACGCTCGGTGTCGATGCGGTAGGCATGTCTACAGTGGTTGAAGCCGTTGCGGCAAATCATATGGGCATGAAGATCTGCGGCATATCGTGTGTATGCAATCTGGCTGCCGGCATGAGTGCCAATCCCCTTACACATGAAGAGGTTCAGGCGGCCGCCAATGAAGCAGCACCGAAGTTTAAGAAACTTGTGACCGAATCTGTCATAAAATTCGGTGCATTATAGATCATTTATCGATTACAGGGAGTATGACCACATGAATATAAGGTTTTACAATGCGCGCATTCTTACCATGAAGGATGGGCAGGATATTTTTTTCGGAGAATTGTGGGTTGAACATAACAAGATCGTATATGTGGGTCCGTCGCAGGATGTGCCGGAAAAAGCACTTAAATGGGACAGAGAGATAGATTGCGAGAAGAATCTTCTCATGCCGGGATTTAAAAATGTTCATACACACAGCGGTATGACTGCTTTCAGATCCCTGGCCGATGATCTTAATCTCCAGGATTGGTTAAATAACATGATCTTCCCCAGGGAAGCTCTCATGACACCTGATGACATCTATTGGCTGACAAAGCTTGCGATACTGGAATATCTCACATCCGGAGTAACACTTATAGCCGATATGTATCTGACACCCGAGAGCATACTCGATGCATGCGATCAGATGGGCATGAGATGTGAACTGGTTTCCGGATTAAACAAATTCGGCCCTGCCGTCAGCGTCATGGAAGAGAGGTTTAACAATTTAAACAATAAGAGTTCCCTTGTCGGATACAAGATGGGAGTTCATGCCGAGTATACCTGTGAAAAGGATCTGCTTATCGAAGTATCAAAGCTTATCCATAAATACGAAGCGCCTCTTTATGTTCACATGTCAGAGACAAAGACCGAAGTTGATGAATGTTTCCAAAGATATGGAAAGAGCCCCGTGGCTTTATTTGAAGAACTCGGATTGTGGGACTTTGGAGGAAGCATCTATCATGGTGTCTGGTGTGATGACAGTGATATGGACATTCTGGTCAAGAGAGGCATCAGCGTGATCTCAAACCCGGGAAGCAATACCAAGCTTGCGAGCGGTATAGCGCCCATATCAAAGTATCTTGAAAGAGGGATACTTGTAGGACTCGGAACCGACGGCCCAAGTTCGAACAACTGTCTTGATATGTTCAGGGAGATGTTTTTGGTGACAGGCTTGGCCAAGCTTAAAGAGATGGATCCGAAGGCTGTCAGTGCCGATCACGTACTTAAGATGGCATGTGTTAACGGTGCTGTAAGTCTTGGACATGATGACTGTTCGGATTTAAGCGAGGGCAAGCTTGCGGACATCATCATGATAGACTTAAAACAGCCCAATATGCAGCCCATATTAAATATTGCGAAGAATATCGTATACAGCGGTTCGAAGAGCAATGTCAAGATGACCATGATAGACGGTAAGATCCTTTACATGGATGGGAAGTTTATGGATACCGACATTGAAGAGATATACGAAAAGTGTGACGAGATTACCACCAGACTTAAGGACATCTGATATTCATCATGCAGATCATTATAATAATCGTAGCCGTGTTGCTTTTGTTTTTCGCAGCCGGCTACAGAATAGAACAAAACGAGAAAAAAGCATACAGGCAAAGTCTTAAAGACGGATACGGAAAGGCAAACAAAAGAAAGTACGGTGCCGATGAGCTCTTAAGCATAAAAGGATACAATTCTTTTCATAAGAGCGAGGACATGATAGACGATACCACATGGAACGATCTTGACATGAACCTGATCTATGCAGCCATGAATTATTGCAGATCTTCTGCGGGAGATGAGTATCTTTATTATATGCTGCGAAATCCTTTGATCCGGGATATTGACATATCCGATACGGAAAAGAAGATATCGTCACTTTCGGAGGATGAAAATACAAGGCTTGATCTTCAGATGTGTCTCCACGAGATGGGAAGGACGGGCAGCTACAGTATCTACAGTTATCTGAACAGACTTGATGAGGTTAAGAGTACGCCTAAGTTAAAGAGCATGATCGGGCCGTTACTCTATATACCTGCCATAGCTCTTTGCTTTTTTTCGCTTGCCTGGGGGCTTGGATGCATATTTGTCCTTGCTCTGTATAACATAGCCTCATATTTTAAACATAAGAATAAGATCGAGCCCTATATAGTCTGCTTCGAATATGTATTTCGCATATTGGACAATTGTGACAGGATCTGTGAGACCGTAAAGCAAAAAAAAGACCATGTGCTTAAAGACGAAACGTTCAGGCTGTCAGAGATATCAAAGAACTTTAAGAGCTTCAAGCGTTTTTCATCACTCGTTGTCGGAAAGCTGGGAACGGGACCTGTCGGCATAGTCATGGACTATGTAAAGATGCTGACTCATATGGATCTTATAAAATTCGATTCAATGCTCATTCAGGTGAAGGAGCATAAAAATGAAGTGGACGAGATCTTAGGTATTATCGGAAGGATCGATTGTTATATTGCCATCGGAGAGTACAGGGCGTTCTTAAAAAAATGGTGTACACCCGATCTGAGTTTTGATAACAAGGGACTGTATATAGAAAACGGATATCATCCTCTCATAAAGGATGCGGTTCCAAACAGTATAGATGCAAAGAAATGTGTGCTCTTAACCGGCTCTAACGCGTCGGGCAAGTCAACTTTCTTAAAGATGGTGGCGGTAAATGCATTATTGGCCCAATCTGTCAATACCGTGTGCGCCGAAGAGTACAGAGCACCGTATTACAGCATATATTCCTCCCTCAGCTTAAAGGACAGCATAGTATCGGGAGAGAGCTATTACATGGCTGAGATCAGATCACTTAAAAGGATCATGGATGCGGTTGACAGAAATAAGCACGTATTGGGATTTGTGGATGAGGTCTTGAGAGGGACAAATACTATCGAGAGGATAGCGGCCTCGAGTGCGATATTAAGAAATCTCAACTTAAAAGGCGTGCTGGTATTTGCGGCGACTCACGACCTTGAGTTAACTAAAATACTCGAAGAGGAATATGACAATTATCATTTTACGGAAGTAATCGATGCTGAGGATGTAAGATTCCCCTACAAGCTGGCTGAAGGCAAAGCCGTAAGCAGAAATGCGATAAGACTTTTGATCTCGATGGGCTATGACAGTGACATTATTGACGGAGCCATTGAGATGGTTAAAAAGATGGAAAACAGATCATGAAAGTAACATTATACAGTGACGGTTCATCAAGAGGAAATCCGGGTCCCGGCGGATACGGAACGATCCTCGAATATATCGACCCCAAAGGAGAACTCCATACAAGAGAATACAGTGAAGGCTTTTTACAGACAACCAATAACCGCATGGAGCTCATGGGCGTAATAACCGGCCTTGAAGCACTCAACAGGCCCTGCGAAGTAAATGTTGTAACGGATTCGAAATATGTGGCCGATGCATTCAACCAAAACTGGATAGAAGGCTGGATCAAAAAGGATTTCAGACGCGGAAAGACCGATGAAGTAAAAAATATAGATCTTTGGGAGAGACTGTTGGCTGCCGTAAAGCCGCATAAAGTCACATTTACATGGGTGAAAGGTCATGCGGGACATCCGCAGAACGAAAGATGTGACAAACTGGCAACCCGGGCAGCAGATTCTATTGAAAAAAAATAGATCAGATGCTATTATAGTACGAGACATGAGCAAGGAGAATTATTATGGCTAATGCGATATTGTTCACAAATGCATTTTTATCATATTTAGTTATGTTTTTGGTCTTTCTGGCACTTATAGTGGCAGCCGTATTTGCCGGCATTGCAGTAAGAAAGAATAAAAACAAAAAAGAAGAGGTACAAAAGTCTGCAGCCAATCTTGAGGCGGCGGCTTCTTCGGCAGACAATAATATAGCATGATCAAATCTTGTATCATCATGTATCAAATAATGCAGGGGTGAGATCCCTGATATCATAATTATCTTCAAAATATTCTCTGAAAGGTGGTGGTTTTCATGACGAACAGTAAAAATAGTTCAGACGGTTCGATTCCCGGTCGAAGTAGCATGAAGATCACAACTAAAGGAGAAGTATTATGGAAGAGATCATTGAACTGACTAAAGTACGCGATCTGCTGGAAAACAAGCAATATACCACGCTTCGTCAGACTTTATCCGAGATGAATGAGGCGGATATTGCTGCGGTTTTTGAGGATCTGGAAGATGCTGAACAGTTAAAGCTGTTTCGTATTTTGCCAAAAGACATGGCCGCAGATGTTTTCTCTTATCTTGATCCAGAAAATCAGCATTATATAATTTCATCACTGTCAGATAAAGATGCGGCCGGTATCATAGATAACCTTATGGCCGATGATGCTACTGACCTTATTGAAGAGATGCCTGCCAATGTGGTAAAGCGTCTGCTTGCGCTTGCAAGTCCCGAGACAAGAAGAGATATCAATCATCTTCTAAGATACCC
>CACZSE010000148.1 GCA_902783735.1 uncultured Lachnospiraceae bacterium | reverse complement strand
GTTCCCGTCGCATATACAAGATAGTGAGTTGTACCGGTTGAATATGACAGATAGTAAAGTCCGTTATATTTGTGCATCCAGGGGCCTTCGAAGTATCTCCTGTCCTCGTCGCCTGCCTTTAGGGGCTCACCGTTCTCATCCAGGATCTCGATCATCTTTACTTCGCCCTTATATGACTTCATGTCATCGGAAAGTTCTCCTACGAAGGGTCCGAGTGCCGCTTCGTCGCCTTTCGGTCCGTCGGCTCCGGGGATCATGCCGGGTTCTCCGGCTACAAACTTACCTGTCTGCCATTTTTCAAGCTGGCCGCCCCAGAGTCCGCCGTTGTACATATAGTAACGTCCGTCCTCATCTTCAAATACGGCCGGGTCTATGCTCATGCTGCCTTCTATGAAATTCTCTTCTGCCTTGAAAGGTCCTACCGGGCTGTCGCTCACGGCTACGCCGAGTCTGAATATGCCTTCCTTATCTCTTGCCGGGAAGTACAGATAGTATTTTCCGTCCTTCTTTGCCACATCGGGTGCCCACATCTGCTTGCTAACCCACGGAACGTCCTTCATGTGAAGTGCTTCGCCGTTGTCTACGCACTCCGCATCAAGATTCTCCATTGAAAGTACGTGGTAATCTTCCATCTGATATTCGTCGCCGTCGTCGTTGTCCTCGCCGTCATGTGCAATATCATGTGACGGATATACATATATCTTGTCATCAAATACATGTGCAGAAGGATCTGCAGTGAAAATGTGGCTTACAAGTGGTGTTCTCTGTTTCATGTTCTGTATCTCTCTTTCTAAATGATCAACCTCGTGCCCGAACAGACACGAGGTTATTATAGCATATATATATTCAATTTGAATATGTTTATATTCGAGATTGTTTTGGGAATAATATACCAAGATATTACTCAAAACATGCCCTGACAACTTCGATCACGATCTTCTGCTCCTCTGCTGTCATTTTGTTGTCTGACGGCAAACACAGTCCTCTGTCAAAGATGTCGGCTCCGACATCATTAACTCCGCCATCGATATATGCATTGCTTCTGGCCCTTCCGTCTCCGTCACGCGTAATGAACGCATTCAGTCTGTATATGGGCTGCATATGCATGGGCTTCCAGATTGGACGCCCTTCCGCATTGACGCTTAAGATGGCATCGAGTATCTCCGTTGGACAGGATTTGCCGGTTTCGGAAATGTAAAGCGCCTCTTTATCCGAACGAACCTGCCTGCACATCGCATCCTTATCTACTATCATGCAGCTTAACCAGAAATTGGGTTCGCATGTATCAGGATCATAAGGATTCATGGCTACGGGAAGGTCCTTAAAGCCTTCTTTATATCTTTCATATATCGCTTTTTTCTGTGCAATGTGCTCCTCAAGGAAAGGAAGCTGCCCTCTTATGACTCCGGCTATAACATTTGACATCCTGTAGTTGTATCCCAGTTCTTCGTGCTGATACCAGGGTGCCGCTTCTCTTGACTGGGTCGACCATTTCCTTACCTTTTCGGCCGCATATCTGCTGTCGGTTATGAGCAGGCCGCCGCTCGATCCGGTTATGATCTTGTTTCCGTTAAAGCTGATGCAGTTATATTTCCCGAAGGTTCCGGTCTGAACTCCTTTGTAAGTCGCGCCGAACGACTCCGCCGCATCTTCTATGAGTATGGCCCCGTGACTGTCACAGATATCCTTTATCTCACGTAACTTTGCGGGTGTGCCGTAAAGGTTTGCCAGCATGACAAGCTTAACCTCGGGATATATCTCAAAAGCTTTTTTTAACGCCTCGGGGTCCATGTTCCATGTGTCATATTCAGTGTCTATAAATACCGGCTCCCCGCCTTCATA
This sequence comes from uncultured Lachnospiraceae bacterium, assembly GCA_902783735.1. Taxonomy (GTDB): domain Bacteria; phylum Bacillota; class Clostridia; order Lachnospirales; family Lachnospiraceae; genus Colinaster. The sequence continues at coordinate 2,685 of CACZSE010000148.1, read as the reverse complement.
TACAATGGGATTGACCGATGCATCGAAGGTCATGTCGGTGCAGAACGCCTTTCTTCCCTCCAAAGCTCCGTGGCCTACCTTCGGCTTTCCGTAAAGCTCCTCTCCTGCCAGTTTTACTGCCATATGAAGCGCTGCCGTTCCCGAAGAAAGACCGACCGCATATCCGCATCCGAGCTTTTCTGAAGCGATCCTCTCTACCTCATCTATATTTTTCCCGACTGTCGTCATCCAGTTGGTATCATATGCTTCTTTTATGTATTTGAGCTCATCGCCATGCATGGTGGCCGTAGCCAAAAATACCTTCTTTTCAAGTTTTTCCAACTGTCCTTTTCTTTTAAATGCCATTTTTATTTACGTCCTTTTTATTTATTACTTAATGCTAAGAGTACCGTTTGCGACCATTGTCTTAAATTCGTTTCTCGTAACGGGCTTGGAGAATAAAAATCCCTGTACCCTGTTGCATCCGATCTCATTTAAGAATTCATATTCTTCTTTTGTCTCAACGCCTTCGGCAAGCGACTGCATGTTCAGATCGTCGCAAAGCCTTATGATGGTCTCCATGATCGGCTTAAGATTATCGCTGTTTCCGAAATCCTCCAAAAATCTCATGTCGATCTTCAAAACATCAAAATCAAAGTCCTTCAAAACATTTAATGATGAATAGCCCGAGCCGAAATCGTCAAGCCACACATTAAAGCCCGCATTTTTAAGCCTGTCAAGCGATTTTTTGAGCTCATTTCTGTTTTTATTGAGAGCACTTTCGGTTATCTCGATAATGAGATATTCTTTCGGAATGTTACCTACCGTCTCGATAATGATATCGGCTATGTCGCACAATTCAAAATCGAGTCTCGAGAGGTTAATGGAAACAGGCAATGACCTGTCATGGTTCTTAAGCTCATCTCTGATATCGCCGCATACAAGATCAATAACATAGCGGTCAAGCTTGTGTATGAGTCTGAACTCTTCGAGCGCCTCGATAAATTCTCCCGGTGAGAGCAGTCCGTAAACCGGATCCTTCCACCTTGCAAGTGCCTCCAAAGAGCACACCTTACCTGACGCCGCATCAATGATCGGCTGATAATAAACCTGTATATGTCCTTCAACAACCGCACTGTCCAGATGTGAAATGATATATCTTTTTCTGCGCTGCTTCTCATGAAGAATCTCATCGTATATGCAATACGATACATCCACAGCTGCATGCTTTATGCTTGAGGCTGCAAATCTTGCCCTGTCGCACAAAAGATTGATATCCTCCGGAGCCGAGCCGTCTTTTTTCATGCCGTCCGTCCTGTAGATACCGACTCTAAGCATAAGATAAGTATCGCCTTCGAGTTCTTTTAACCTCTCCTGAATGGTGGCTATGCGGTTTTGAGGCTCCTCTTCATCCACAAGTACCACAAAATGGTCATCCGACAGTCTTGCGGTCTCCCCCATGGAATATTCGCCTCTTATGTATGTCGCCAGACGTACCAAAAGCTCATTGCCCCTGACAAAGCCGTAGCGTTCATTGTAGGTTTTAAAGTTCTCTATATCAAAATATAAAAATGTTAAGGTCCTTCCATGCTCAAATGCGTTTTTCAGCATATATTCGGCACGCTTCATGAAATGCCTCATGTTCGGGATACCCGTCAGATCGTCGTGCGTCGATATCTCTTCAAGCTCCTGTTCCTTTCTCGCTTCGCAAAGGCGCTGATTGTAATTGCCCACGCTTATCATGAGGGTCGCAATATATGTCGTAAAAAGATTTATGTCCGTTGCAACCGTGGTGGGTGATGCGATATTGCATATTATATAGAAAATGCCGAACGACGCCGTCAGTATGCAAAATGACACATAAGGTCTCCAGACCACCAGGCACGCCGCAAAGAGTATCATGGTAAGGAAGCTTAATATCTGCTCTCCTTTAAGATAATCCATGTATGAAATGTACATACCGAAGCCGATGCATACAAGGGTATAAACACTCATCAAAAGCATGAGCCGCTTGTGCGCTATACGTTTCCCTCTCATATATCTGGTCGCCAGTGTTATCATCAGTAAACTTGCGACCAAAAGCACAATATAAGAGCAAAGGTGGGTCACTATCCATTCCGTCGTCCTTTGCTCTATAGAAAACAACACAATGCCGACGATCCTTAGCATCATCCATATCTCGACAAAGATGACGAATAAACACATGCAAAAGATCGCCTTCATGTTTGAAACATCTATATATTCTTTAACAAACGAACTGTGATGAGACAGTCCGATCCATTTTTTCAGTCTGTCCACGACCGTTATCCTTCCTGCAGATCAATAATCTGTCATTTAGGATAATTATAGCATATTATTACACATTTAGCATCAATATGAGTTTTTATCTGTCAGTGGAGGTATGGTCTGACTCCGACGTATCAAATGTGCTGATACAGCATCGCCTCAGGTCGTCTTAAAACTTATTTTTTTCTGCGCTTTACCAAAACCGTGCGTGCCACCTCTATTCCGACCTTGAACGGAAGCGGCCGTAACGCCTTATCGGCCTCTTTAAGTTTCTCTCTTATGGGCAGATGCTGAGGACAGTGCATCTCGCATTTACCGCATTCTATGCATTGTGAAGCAAAAGCCTTCTCACTCCTTAAGCCCACGTTCTGCGCATAATCAAAGCGTGCGCCCATCTTGTTGTCTTCCATATACATGAGG
>CACZSE010000147.1 GCA_902783735.1 uncultured Lachnospiraceae bacterium | reverse complement strand
TCTTCTTCTGTAACTACCTTATCGGGTTCATTTGCATATAAACCGACAGGCAGCACAGAAAAAAACATTGATGCACTCAGCGCCAATGACAAAACCTTTAAACTTATTTTTTTTCTGTTCATTTGGTTATCTCCTCCATTTACAGCTAAAACAATATATAGTGTTATATTTAGCTCCTTAACACAATATAAACCATAAATGAAAAAAATTCAACCATCAGAGCAGATATTTCAGCGTTTTGCAAGCTCTTCGCATATTTCTTCCCATGTAACATTTTTTTCGGCCATAAGGACCATGCAATGGTAAAGAAAATCACTTATCTCATATTTGATCTCATTCGGATTCGGATTCTTTGCGGCTATGACTATCTCGGTAGCTTCTTCGCCCAGCTTTTTAAGGATCTTGTCAATTCCCTTATCGAAGAGATAATTGGTGTAGCTTCCCTCTTTGGGGTTGACTTTTCTGTCTTTTATAACATCAAATACTTCTTCGAAAACTCTTATCGGATTATGTTCTTTACGAACTTCCTTTATGTAAAGAGGGTTGAAAAAGCATGATTTATTTCCGGTATGGCAGGCAGCGCCTATCTGTTCAACCTTACAAAGAAGGGTATCGCTGTCACAGTCAAGATACATTGACTGAAGATACTGATAATGACCCGATGTGGCTCCCTTAACCCAAAGCTCATCGCGCGAACGGCTGTAATATGTCATAGTACCGGTCTCAAGAGTCTTGATATAGGCCTCTTCGTTCATGTAAGCGACCATTAAGACTTCATCGGTCTTAACGTCCTGAACAACAACCGGTACATGACCGTCGCTGTTTTTCTTAAGTTCACTCCAGGGAATACGGATGGTCTTTCTTGTAGTCTTTATGCCGTTTTCTTCAAGAATGTCTTTAAGATTCTTTATATTTTCGATATTATCGCTTATGACTTCACCGCTTATCGCAACGATATTTTCATGAGAGAACATCTCAAGGAGCTTATCCAAGCCTGTTTCGGGCAATAATGCTATATACGGGAGTTCACTCAGTTCTGCGGCGTCGATTATCTCTTTATGATAAAGGAAGAGGATCGAATCGGCATATTCATCAATAAGATCAAGGTGTTTTGAAAGCTCCTCGGAATTCTTAACCGCAACAATGATCTTTTCTTTTCCGAATTTCTTTGAAACTTCTTCCGTGATATCTACATTGCCCTGTTTTGAATAATTGAGAGCAGCCTTATCACAGCCGGCATAGAGAAGCTTCTTAACATCTTCCATTCTCTTAACATTTCCGGCTCCGTAAACGGGTACATTGACAGCATCACAGATCTCCTTTATAAGATCGAGAGCCTCTTCATGAGCGGCGTCCTCATTTGGAGAAAGATCAAAAACAATAATGGCATCGCATTCGTTTTCAGCATAATGAGAAGCAAGCTTAACGGGATCATTATCGATCACGCTGTGGTCATCGAGGCCCTTTACCGCTTTTTTATCAAGTATATAGATACAGGGTATGATTTTTTTTACTTTCATGTGTCAGATAACTCCTTTTGTGCTTGCCACGCCTTCAATACGATCATCATATAAAGTAGCCTGATCGAGTGCCTTTGCAAAGGCTTTAAATATGGCTTCGATCATGTGATGAGCATTGATGCCGCTTAACATCTTAATATGTATATTCATCATGGCGCTGTAGCTTACGGCATAGAAAAATTCTCTAACCATTGCGGTTTCCATCTCACCGCACTTCTCAACCTGAAAATCACATTCAAAATTCAAATACGGCCTTCCGCCAAGATCTATAGAGACAAGGGCCAGCGCATCGTCCATCGGAAGTATGAAATAACCGAAACGTTTAATGCCCTTTTTATCGCCGACAGCCTCTTTGATGGCCTGACCAAGAACAATACCGCAATCCTCGATCGAGTGGTGACAGTCAACATTCAGATCGCCGTCAAGCTTTACATTCATATCAAAAAGCCCATGTTTTGTAAATCCTTCGAGCATGTGATCAAAAAAACCGATGCCGGTATTTATATCCGCCTTTCCGGTTCCGTCAAGATTAAGATCTATCTTTATCTTTGTTTCTAAAGTGTTCCTTTCTACAGAAGCCTTTCGCATGACATCCTCCTTATTTTTCAAACCTTACAGCTATGGAATTGGCATGTGCACTTAAGCATTCCTTTTTAGCGAAGTATTCGATCTTTTCGTGAACATTACGTAATCCTTCTTCGGAATAACTGATTATGCTGGTCTTTTTAGTGAAATCGTCAACATTTAACGGTGAGAAGAATTTGGCCGTTCCGTTTGTGGGAAGAATGTGATTCGGTCCCGCAAAATAATCGCCCAAAGGCTCGGATGAATACTCTCCTATAAAGATCGCTCCGGCATTTCTTATCTTTGTCATGACTCTGGCGCTGTCCTTTGTCATGATCTCAAGGTGTTCGCTTGCTATCTCATTGGCAGTATCGGTAAGATCGTCGATAGTATCGCCAACCAATATGTAGCCATAGTTATCGAGAGATTTTTCTATTATCTCTTTTCTTTCAAGAACCTTTAAGAATCCGTCGATCTCATCACTTACTCTTTTGGCAAAGT
>CACZSE010000146.1 GCA_902783735.1 uncultured Lachnospiraceae bacterium | reverse complement strand
ATATGGATACAAACAGATAACCACAGCCATATTTAACGGCAGAACGTTTATAAGATCATATGCGAAGGCGACCATCACATCACCTCCCTGAGATCGGATTCAGTCGGGATCCTTACAACATCAACTCTTGAAATCCTTTCAAAACTAATATTCTCTTCATCCGATATTACATATATGATCACCGGTATAGCATTTTTATTCAGCTCCTGTACCATCATGGTAACGGCCTCATCCCAGACATGAACGATCATAAAAACCGCTCTCTTGGTAAATACTGAGCCCTGCGACATCACATGTGACATAAGTAATTCGTTTGAATGATCATCCTTAAATGAGAATCCGCACATTCTGTCATAGAATGCGTCAAATCCATTTTCTCTGTAAACCAGGCTTTCCTCCGGATCAGTTGTTTCGTAGTATGTAGACACCGGAATGCCTTTTTCACTGAAGTAAAGGTTTAATGCGATAGCCGCCTCAAGTATCTTGTTTTCCACAGGGAGATACTCATCGATCCTGTCACTGTAACGGCATGAATCCATAATGATACCTACTCCCTGCTGCTGTTCGGATATCATGTCACGCACCATCAGCTTACCTGCTGCCCCGCTCACCTTCCAATTGATCAGCCTCGGATCATCTCCCGATACGTACTCTCTGGTAAGTACATCGGGAAAGGTCTTGTTCACAAATGAGTCCTTAACAGTATTTACGGCAACATCACCGTGAAGCAGTCTCTCAAGCCTTACAATATCAGGCTTCACAATTATTCTGAAGGGTTCTTTATTATTGTAAGTATATGAGAACAGCCTGAAAAAGTCCTGTATCACAACCTTTTTGATACCAACTTCATATTCTCCCCTGTATCTGCAGACAATATTTGTACGTTTTTTAATGCCTGAATGGGGTTTTAACTCATATTCGGTTTTATCATCCAATCCGCTTATTGTGGAAAAAGAAGAATAGAACATAACCCTGACACCAAAAAAAGATACAGGGCTTTCATTTTGAAGCGTGAAATAGAATGCTTCCGTCCTGTTACAGGTTATATCTCTGTTTTCCAGACTTTGATATATCTTGAACAGAACAAAAACACATATCATATATATGACCGATATTATGGGAATAAGTGTCAGGACCACAAAAAAGCCGTAACTGATCGGTCCTCCGTAAAAGGATATTCCAACCAGTGACAATACCCACAGCAAAAACAGGATAATACGATTTCTCTTCATGCGTATCACCCCATGGGAATTCTTGCTTTTACTACAATACTTTTTACTATGCTTTCAACATCTTCTTTGTGAAGTCTTGCCTGTGAAGTCAGCTCCAGCCTGTGATGTAAAACATTTACCGCTACTGCTTTGACATCATCGGGCTTAACAAAATCCCGTCCGTCGATAAATGCCTTTGCACGTGATGCTGCCAGTAAAAACAGCATTGCTCTGGGGCTTGCGCCCATAACAAAACGTTCTTCCTGTCTTGTAAGATCTATGATCTCTCTTATATATCCGAGCAGATCATCACTGATATGAACACTCTTAACCTTTTCTCTAAGGTTTAATATATCATCACCATTACATACACCGTAAACCTTGTCCGTGTTTTTACCTTCGATATAGTTTTTTGCCAGTCGGATCTCCTCTTTCTCATCGGGGTATCCAATTGACAGTTTCATCATAAATCTGTCCATCTGAGCTTCCGGCAAAGGATACGTTCCCAGAAATTCTACCGGGTTCTGCGTTGCTATGACCATGAAAGGCTGTGGCAGTTTGTAACTTACACCATCGACGGTAACCTGCTCCTCTGCCATTGCCTCCAAAAGACTCGCCTGTGTCTTAGGTGAGGTCCTGTTTATCTCGTCGGCAAGTATCATCTGACTCATCACAGCACCTTTTCTGAATTCGAACTCTCCTGTCTTCATGTTATAAACCGATACTCCGACCACATCCGAAGGCAAAGTATCCGGAGTAAACTGGATCCTTGAAAAACTGCAACCGATCAAGCCTGCGAGAGTCTTGGCAAGCGTTGTTTTTCCCACTCCGGGCACATCCTCCAAGAGAACATGTCCGCCTGCCAGCAAGCAGACCAGAACATCATCCACTACACTCTCTTTACCCACAAAATATTCACAAATTTCTGATCTTAATTTATTAATCATATTTTCCCCTTACCCTGTCACTAAATACTCAGAGTCTGTCATTTATTTTCTCTGTTAAAAGAAATATCTATGTCAGTAAAATCACAATTCGGAGCTGTCCCCGTGGCCCATGGACTGCCCACATCACATCTGCCCAGATGATGCTGTTCTTTTATAACGTCTTTCGGCTGGTCTTCTTCAAACGATACCTTCAGTCTGCCTACTCCGCTCTCCATTTTACCGTCGATCATATTTATGATCTCATCGATCTTTGCATTGTCCATTATCCTGCCTCCTGTGATCTGTGATAAAGTTTTCTATCTGTTCTCTGTTTTTTAGAGCTGTGTTCGCACCTACAGCCGATGCACATACGGCACCGCATGCATTCGCAAACTCCAGCGCTTTGTCAACATCTTTACCATTCAGTATCTCTGTCACAAAACCGGCTACAAAATTATCACCGGCTCCCGTCGCATCCACCGCGTCAATGTCATATGCCGGAAGGAGTATCTGTCTTTCACTGTTTTTAAAATAACAGCCTTTGCTCCCCAGCTTTATGATCACATTCTTAATACCATACTCCAGAAATACATCCGCCATTTGAGACGGATCACTTTTTCCGGTGTAATATTTTGCTTCATCCTCATTTGGTGTGATGAAATCTATATAGGGTAAAGCTTCCGAAACGTCCTTTAAATCATTAAACCTGAAATTTGGAAGCTTTGTATCCGCAACGGTTATAAGTCCTTTGCCTTTTGCTTCTTTTAATACATCGAAAATCACCTGTGGATCATCAAACGGTGCTCTGAACAAAGATCCGAGTATTATCGCTCTTGCTCTCGAAAAATGAGACATATATCTCTCCGGATGAAAATTATACGTGTGTGACGTATTTGTTATCGATCTTCTGGTCCCGTCATCATTTACAAACATCGTGGTAACTGGAGTAAGATGATCCTTTGACCTTACTATAAGCGAAGTATCCGTTCCGCTTCTTTTAAGTGATGAGATTATGGTCTCACCTGCGTCGTCTTCACCCAATGTACACAATATTGAGGTCCTCATGCCCAGCTTTGATGCCGCTATCGCCTCATTTACCGCTTCTCCTCCAACATTAAGAGAACCCATTTGGGCCCGGTATCCGCTTGCCGATACCGGATTGGGATCAAATCCTTTAATGATCGAATCCACCAGCGCCATTCCTATGCAAATGATATCCGTAGTTTTGTTTTCCATAATATTACAATCTGTTTCTGCCATGCTTCTTTAAATATTCTGCTTTTTATACTGCTATTTCATTAAGTTTAGCAACTGCATCTTCATATCCCATAAACACTATTCCCATCATTCCGAGTTTCCTGGCGCTGATCACATTTTCTTCCGTATCGTCTATAAACACGCATTCTTCCGGTTTCAGATCATACCGTTTTAACAATGTCTTATAGATTTCGGGATCGGGTTTGGCAACACCTTCCCTAAACGAAAAAACGCAGCCGTCAAATTCCTCTATAAAGGAAATGCGATCGTAGCACTGTTCATATCCTGCCGGCGTAAAATTGGTAATACAATACAATTTATAGCCGCCTTCTTTTAAGGTCTTGATCCAGCCCTGCGTATAATCATATTTTCCCATGATCCCTGAACATGAGTCGTATGCTTTATGCAGT
>CACZSE010000145.1 GCA_902783735.1 uncultured Lachnospiraceae bacterium | reverse complement strand
GCCGGCGACAGAAAGATCTTCTTCCCCAGCACAAATGATGAGCCTCTTGCTTCAATGCTTTACTTAGATTGGATCTCTGATCCTGCACACATCGAATATCTCCAGAAGGGTGACGAAGGTGTTACACACAACGTTCTTCCTGACGGCGCTATCGAGATCATCGCTGCAGAAGGTGACGCTATCATGAACTCAGGTCAGAACATTGACTACACGATCACATGTAACGGTCTTCACTTCGCAGATGACAACCTTACAAATCTTTCAATGGCACACAGCTATGCAAGCGTAGATCCTGCAGACGTTGAGAATGCTATCAACCTTGCAATGGTTAATCCGAGATATGAGAAGAACGTAAAGGTTGCTCAGATCAAGGCTGAAGAAGGTGCAGGCGAAGCTCTTGCATCTAAGAGAGATCAGGTTTATGATACAGCAGTTGCTGCTTCTGTAGATGCTTTCGATTCTACATGGGACAGCGCTATGGCTGATTACCTTTCAGCAGGTGGTCAGGCTATCATTGATGAACGTACAACAGCTTGGGAAGCTGTATACGGAAGCTCAACAAGCCTTCCCGAATAAATTGCGGATTAATAGTGATTTGAAGTAAATTTAAATATGGGCGCTCCATCCCTGATGGGGCGCTCTATTTAAAGAGAAGGTTATGAGAAACAGATCGGATTATAATAAAAACTGGTTTTATAAAGCATTGGAGTATTCAAAAGATGCCCTTAATTGTCCTGAAACGATAGGGACAGATTTTGAATGTGTCAATGTGCCACATGATGCGGCGATACATGATACAGACGAGTTTTATAGAGATAAAGTATTCTGGTATGCAAAGAGAATAGGCTTCACACCGGAAGAAGACAGAAACTATATCCTGTATTTCGAAGGGGTATATATGGATGCTTCCGTTTGGATAAACGGGACGGATATATGCGACTGGCCTGACGGATATACTTCATTTTGGGTAGACGTGACCCCGTACATATCTTCGGAGGATGATCTCATCCTTGTAAGGATTGTATACAGAAATCCAAATTCCAGATGGTACGCCGGTCCCGGAATAGTAAGAAATGTATGGCTGTATGATATGCCGGACAGGTACATACTGCCTGATGGAATCGCGGTAGGGACAAGCAGAGAAGACAATCATTGGAAAATTGAAGTCGACGCGGTCATCTGTGATAAAGAATCTTGCCCGGAATACGTTGTTGGAGCAAATAAACCAGAGAGTATTGACAGGCACAATCCGGATATCGGACTGGAATTGTACGATAATAGCGGAGTGCTTATCGCAGAGAGCAGGACATCTGAGCTTTTGATTGATGATCCGAGGCTTTGGTCCGATAAGATACCTTACCTTTATTTGCTCAGAGTCATTTTATATAAGGATGATACAGTTTCTGACAGTGATGATATAAATATAGGTTTCAGAGAATTGGAATTTACCTCCGACAGTGGCTTATACATCAACGGAGAGCATACGAAACTCAAAGGGGTATGTCTTCATGATGATTTTGGCGCTTTGGGACATGCATTTCACCCGGATGCAGCAAGGCGGCAGATAAAGCTTATGAAGGAAATGGGAGCAAATGCGATCAGGGTGGCACATAATCCTCCCGCACCGGGATTTCTGGATATATGTGATGAGCTGGGTATGCTGGTTCTCGATGAGATATTTGACTGTTGGAAAAAAGAAAAAAATCCATTTGACTACGGACGCTTTTTTGACGAATGGCATGAAAAGGATGTAAAAGCCTGGATTGAAAGAGACAGGAATCATCCGAGCGTTATTATGTGGTCTGTGGGAAATGAGATATATGATACACATGCCTCAAAGGATGGCATGGATACAATGCTTCATCTTATGGAGCTTGTAGAAAAATATGATATCTATAAACATGCGCCTGCTACGCTTTGCTCCAATTATATGGCATGGGAGAATACACAGGCATGTGCCGATAAGATAAAACTGATTGGTTATAACTATACGGAGCGACTGTATGATGAGCATCATAAGGCTCATCCGGACTGGATCATATACGGATCGGAAACCTCCTCTGTTGTGCAATCCAGAGGGATATACCATTTCCCGCTCAGCCAGTCAATACTTTCGGATGATGATATGCAATGTTCTTCGCTCGGAAACAGTTCAACAAGCTGGGGAGCAAAAACTCAGGATCAATGTATCGCCACCGAAAGAGATAAAAACTTCAGTCTCGGTCAGTTTATATGGAGTGGTATCGATTATATAGGTGAGCCTACTCCGTATCATACAAAGAATTCGTACTTTGGACTTGCGGACACCGCCTGCTTTCCAAAGGATGCATATTATCTTTATAAGGCACAATGGACAGAGAACAGGACACCTGTGATACATCTTCTGCCGTACTGGGATTTCAATCCCGGACAGCTTATTGATATCAGGGTATGTTCAAATATGCATAGGGTTGAGCTTTTCAAGGACGGAGAGTCTTTGGGCTCAAAATATATAGATCATGAAAAAGGCATAAGCTTTTATGCGGATTTTCGCACCGGATACAGTGACGGATTTATAGAAGCAAAGGCTTATGACGAGGCAGGGAAATGTCTTGTGAGTGAAAGAAGAGAAAGCTTTGGCGATGTTGAAAAGCTTTGTCTGTCACAGGATACCTTTGAGGTGTCTGAAGGTGAAGACAGTCTTTTCTTTGTTGAGATCACAGCCCTCGACGAACAAAATCGACTGGTAGAAAACGCCAACTGCAGAGTGGACGTATCAGTCGAAGGGCAGGGATTTTTGGCAGGATTGGACAACGGAGACAGCACCGATAACGACTCTTACAAAGGAGAGTCAAAAAGAATGTTTTCGGGAAAGCTTCTTGCGATAGTAAGGAGTAACGGACAAAGAGGACATATCCGGGTCAAGGCATCTGTTAATAAGACGGATATCCCTGTGAGAAAACTGGAGATTGTAAGCACAGACGGTTTTATATTGACACCGGACGAACCTGAGACGACCATAACCGCCACACTTCATCCCGCAAACGCCGTGTTTGATGACATTACATGGCAGATAACCAACGAGGCGGGAGTGGAGATAAAAAAAGCGGTTGTGGAAAAGGTGAACACCGACGGACTCGGGGTAAAGATAAGAGCTTTGGGAGACGGTGAATTCAAGGTTCGTGCACTGGTAAAGGATGAGAACAAAAAGACAGTTGTTATCTCCGTCCTTGATATGACAGCCAAAGGCTTCGGAAAGATGTATACAGATCCCTATGAATTTGTTTCGGGCTCACTGTATGATCGCAGTGAAGGAGATGTGGGAAACGGAAATGAGAAGGGTGTATCCACATCCAGAACTCAGATGTGCCTTATCGCATATGACAATCTTGACTTCGGCGAGAATGGTGCAAAGAGGGTTACCATCCCTATCTTCGAATTGGATAACAAAGAAACAGAGATTATCTTCTGGAAGGGTTTCCCTTACGCTGAGGATAGCAGAATATGCGGCAGGGGTGTTTACAATAAGCCGTCAAAGTGGAATGTATATCAGGAAGAAACCTTTGAACTGGATGAGGTACTGAAAGGAGTACAGACCTTTGGTATCGAACTTCACCATAAGATACATATCAAAGGATTTTGCTTTGAGAGATATAACAGGGCAAGACAGATGAACGAAGCCGCGCAGGCTGATGAGATATACGGTGATGCGTTCAAGGTTACCGGGGAAAATGTCGAGGATATCGGCAATAATGTTTCTCTGGTATTTAAAAATATGGACTTCGGTTCATCACCGATAAAAAGTATAAAGATTTACGGCCGTACTCTGCTTGAGAAAAACACGATTCATATCCTGTTTGAAAAAGACGGATGTGCGGTGAGACAGATCATAGAGTTTCCG
>CACZSE010000144.1 GCA_902783735.1 uncultured Lachnospiraceae bacterium | reverse complement strand
GTCGGAGAATATGCCGCATTTGCCAGAAGAGCAGGCAGTCACAACGAGTCGGTAGAATATAAGAAGCTTAAGTCGCAGGCAGAAGCTCTCGAAGCCAGATCTGTAGAAGAAGGAGCCAGGGAATATAAGCGTACCTTCCAGATTTCGGATCCGGGCAACAGAAAGCTGGATATCACACTAAAAGGCAGCAGGATCACCGTGATCGTGGATGACAAGCCCATGTGGGAGAAATATGAGCTTAAGGAGACGACACCTGGAGATATATGTTTTGCTTGTACGTGGGGCGATTCCAGATACAGTCAGCGAAACATTGCGGATGACGTATATGACGGAGTCTTTGCCAAGGTAGTCATAAAGGATATCACAGATCCCGATCATGAAAAAGAGATCTACAGCAACCTCTATAAGGGAAAGGACAAGGCAGAAAACACAGTAACGGTCATCTGGGATGATCTTATCAACTGGTTTATAAAGAATCTGTAAATGAAAAAAGCACATCCGGATTATAAAAAACGGATGTGCTTTAATAAATTTTTTACACTTTCCATGCAATAGCGGTAACAAGGATTGAAACAAAACCGAATTAAGTATATACTTATCTGGATAATCGCTGAATAAAACAGAAGTTGAGTCTGAAAATGGTTTCGGACTTCATTGGTGTTGCCGCGGGCACAACACCGATGTGTACCATGCCTGCGTAAAGTATAAAATATGAGAAATGTAGCACTTATTACAGGAATAACAGGACAGGACGGATCATATCTGGCGGAGTTTCTGCTTGAGAAGGGATATGAGGTGCATGGTCTTATGCGCCGTCATTCGATAGCAGGAACTGAGCGTATAGATCATCTGCTCAGATCTTCTTACAATGGTATAAAGCTTTTTATGCATTATGCGGATACCACCGATTCAAGCTGTCTTGGAAGGATAATATCGGAGATAAAGCCTACAGAGGTATACAATCTTGCCGCACAGTCACATGTGGGAGTATCGTTTGAGGTTCCCGAATATACAGCCGAAGCAACCGGCGTCAGCACCATCAAGCTGCTTGAGGCAATAAGACTCTACGGCGGAAACTGTCGCTTTTATCAGGCTTCCACTTCAGAACTTTTCGGAGGACTTCCCGAGACCGCACCGCAGTCTGAGAAGACACCGTTTTATCCCAAGAGCCCCTATGGTGCCGCAAAGCTTTATTCATATTGGATAACGGTCAATTACAGAGAGTCTTACAACATGTTCACATGTAACGGTATACTCTTCAATCATGAATCTCCCAGAAGAGGAGAGAACTTTGTAACCCGTAAGATATCTCTTGCTATCGCCAATATCATGGCAGGAAAGCAGGAAAAGCTTTCGCTCGGAAATATGAATGCAAAGCGAGACTGGGGTTTTGCGGGTGATTATATCAAGGGTATGTGGCTCATGCTGCAGCAGGATACGCCCGGTGATTATGTCCTTGCCACCAATGAAACACATACAGTAAGAGAATTTGTCGAAGCTGCCTTTGCCGAACTCGGTATAAAGATCCGCTTTGAAGGAACGGGAGTCGATGAAAAGGGTATCGACGAAGCTACGGGCAGAGTACTGGTAGATGTAAATCCTCAGTTCTATCGTCCCGCTGAAGTAGAGTTCTTGTGGGGTGATTGCACCAAGGCCGAAAAGGAACTGGGCTGGAAGAGAGAAATAGATTTCAAGGGACTCGTTGCCATGATGATGGACGCCGACATGAAGGCTATTTGCGGCAAAAGTTGTGAAGAATATAAAAACGGGAAATAATTAAACTATGATAATGGTTTTACTGAATTGGCTCTATATTGCAATAACCTCCTTTGGGACGGGCATTGCCGTATTGAGCTTTTTTAGTTGGATATTCAAAAAGAGAACAGAAGACAGAGCACTTTCTGTCATATTCGCGGGACTCGTATTCAACACAGTCTATGCGCAGACGTGGAGTATATTTGACGGTGTCGGTGTGGCGGCGAATATTGTGCTGCTCGTACTGACTGTTTTGGCGTTGGTCATTTGCAGAAAAAGTGCCGTAGTTGTTTTAAATGGTATTTTTGTAAAAACCGGTAGCGAAAAAGGCAGCGAAGCAGGACGACCTGCGTTTCTTTCGGTGCTCTGTCCGGTCATCGTACTCATATTTGCCTACGGAACTTCAAGAGGCTACATTCATTACGATACCAGTTTGTACCATGCGCAGAGTATACGCTGGATAGAGGAGTACGGAGTGGTACCGGGACTGGCATGTCTTCAGATCAGGTTTGGATACAATTCCAGCGCATTTGCCCTGACAGCTCTTTACAGTTTTAAGGATATACTCGGTCAATCGCTTCATACCACCGCAGGTTTCTTCTGCCTGCTGGGTGCGATACAGGTCGCCGATGTGTACAGGATATTTACGCAAAAACGGGTAAGACATTCGGATTTTATACGTATCGGACTTCTTTTTTATCTGGGTCTGATCTTTAAGGAGATGGTCTCTCCCGCGAGCGATTATTATGCACAGATACTTATTTTTTCGGCAGTCATAATGTGGCTGGATGCATTGGAAGATGAGAAGAGATCGAACCTGTCGGGAGATAAGACAGGTTCACGGACAGATACCGGTCCGATAGGACCGGAGAGTATATATCCTTATGCCATGATCAGTATCCTGTTAGTTTATGCGGCGACAGTAAAATTTTCTATCGCCCTTTTGGTCCTTCTTGTCATAAAACCGGCATATATGCTCATAAGAAACAGATATTTCAAACAGACAGTGATATCACTTGCAACGGGCATACTTATACTGCTTCCATTCTTTATAAGAAATGTTCTCATATCGGGATGGCTCATTTATCCTTCAACCCTCATAGACCTGTTTGATGTGGACTGGAAGATACCAAAGGGAGTGGCACAATACGATGCCATGGAGATAGGAGTATACGGCAAGGGCATAAATGATGTCACAAAACTTTATACGCCCATGAGAGAATGGCTGCCCAACTGGTTTTTGAAGATGTCGATAGTGGAAAAAGGCTGGGTGTGCCTGACAGCTCTGTGTCTTGTGACAGGATGCATATATTTTGGATATAAACTCATAAAGAAACAGGCCGACCTTGATAAACTGTTGGTATTTGCCGTTATATCCGCATCATGTCTTTTCTGGTTTTTCAGTGCGCCGCTTGTCCGCTACGGCTATGGTTATCTGACCTGTATACCTTTGTTTGTAGATGGATGTCTGTGCTTTGAACTGACAAAGAAAACAGGTGACGTGAGATCTTTGTATATAGCCTATATCATAGTCTTTTGTGTGGTAGGACTTTATCGCATAAAAACCGTCGGATATGATATAATAAGTACATTGAGTCAGCCTTACTATATTTCACAGGAAGACTATGAAGACTGGCCGGCCGATGAATACGATCTGAACGGACACATACTCTATGTGCCCTATCAGGATGCACTTATCGGATATGATAAGTTCCCGGCATCCCTCATGACTATCGATATAGAGATGAGAGGCGATGACTGGTCGGACGGATTCAGATATAAGGATTATGATGCATGGCTTGAACGCAGTAAAACTCAGTAGCGGACAGATCAGCCTGACTTAGAGGAGGCTGATAATATATACCCGGAGGTACGAAAAGATGTCGAATCTGACAAAAGAGGATAAGATTTATGTTGCAGGACACAGAGGACTGGTAGGATCTGCAATAGTGAGGTCGTTAAAGAGAAGCGGCTATACAAATATCATCGGAAGGACACACAGTGAACTGGATCTGACGGATCAGACCGCTGTCAGGAAGTTTTTTGAAGAAGAAAGACCTGACGTGGTAGTTTTGGCAGCGGCAAAGGTCGGCGGTATCAATGCCAATCAGACCATGCCTGCGGAGTTTGCATATGAGAATATGCAGATACAGTGCAATGTCATAAAGTGCTGCCACGACTATAAGGTAAAGAAGCTTTTGTTTTTGGGAAGCACCTGCATCTATCCCAAGATGGCACCGCAGCCCATACCGGAGGATGCATTGCTGACAGGACCTCTTGAGGTGACCAATGAAGCCTATGCCATAGCAAAGATATCGGGTCTTGAGATGTGCAAATTTTTCAAGATGCAGTACGGCGATGACTTTATAAGCTGTATGCCGACAAATCTCTACGGACCGTATGACAATTACGATCTGAGCAACTCACATGTCATGCCGGCCATGATCAGAAAGTTCCATGAAGCAAAGGTGAACAATGCACCCACCGTAGAGCTTTGGGGAACCGGATCACCGCTCAGAGAATTTCTTTATTCGGATGACATGGCAGATGCATGCGTATATCTGCTTGAGCATTACAGCGGACTGCAGCATGTAAATATCGGAACAGGCAAGGAAGTGACCATTAAACAGCTTGCGGAGCTTGTCAAAGACACTGTGGGCTTTGAGGGTGAGATCGTTTGGAACAGCGACATGCCCGACGGAACTCCGAGAAAGCTCACCGACGTGAGCAAGCTTCATTCTATCGGATGGACACATAAGGTAGAGCTTGAAGAAGGCGTTAAGCTTGCATATGACTGGTTTAAGGAAAATGTGGAAGCAGCCAGATTGTAAAATATACAGGGAAGGCAGGATCTGATCATGAAAGTATACGGAGTTATCATGGCAGGCGGCGGGGGAACCCGGTTCTGGCCTGTATCAAGGAATGACAAACCAAAGCAGTTTTTAAATCTGTCGGGGAAAAATGCCATGGTGGTCGAAGCCGCATTGCGACTGGCCAGGGTGGCGGATAAAGATGACATATTTGTGGTGACCAATAAAAAGACCGCACAGGCAACCATGGATCTGACCAAAGGAATTTTAAAGGACGACCATATCCTTGGGGAGCCCGCAGCAAGAAATACGGCAGCCTGCATCGGCTATGCCGCAATGGAGATCGTGAAGAAATATGAAGACGGTATCATGGTCATCGTTCCTTCGGATCCTTTCATAAAGGATGAAGAAAAGTTCGCACTGGTATTGAGCAAGGCGGTTTATGCCGCTGAGGAAACGGACAAGCTTGTTACTGTAGGTATCAAACCGACTTTTCCTTCAACAGGCTATGGTTATATCAAATATAATGCCGATGATGACAATGTCGCAAAAGAAGTATATGAGTTTGTGGAAAAGCCCGACCTTGAGACCGCCAGCGATTATGTGGAGAGCGGTGAATATGCATGGAACAGCGGGATGTTTATCTGGAAGGCATCTACCATACTTAAGTACTTTGAGAAGCTTCTTCCCGACATATATTCATGCCTTTTAAAGATAGGCGATGCCATGGGTACCGAAAATGAGAAGCAGGTTCTGGAAGAGATATACCCTCAGATACCCAAGATATCAATAGACTACGGTATCATGGAGAGGGCAGACTCGGTTCTCATGTTGGAAGGTGATTTCGGCTGGAATGATGTCGGAAGCTTCGATGCGTTCGATCAGATCCATAAAAAGGATGATAACGGAAATGTGGTCTTAGCCACCGCTGCTGTTTTGGAGTCTGAGGACAATGTGCTTTACAGTACACAGGACGGACACTTAATAGCGACACTCGGCATAAAAGATCTGGTTGTCGCACATACACCGGACGTAACTCTTATCTGTGCAAAGGATAAGGCACAGGATATTAAACTCTTTACCGAAAAACTGACTTCGGACGGTTTGGAAAAATATCTGTAAAAAGACCCGATATATCGGTTTTGTTCATATAAGCATTTGTCAAATGAGGAACCGGCCATGCTAAAGACAAAAATGCTCGTTATTCTTCATTATGTAAGACTCAGCGTCAAGTGGTGCCTCTTCTCTATGGTCACGGGAATAGTCTGCGGATTATTGGGAAGCGGTCTGTATTACTTTGTGCAATGGGCCAACGAGATACGAGGTTCTTATAGCTTTCTCATTCTGTTTTTACCTTTGGCAGGTCTCATTATAGTTAAGTTTTATCACATGTTTGGGATAGAAGAAGATAAGGGGACGGACCTTATCTTCGACTCTGTCCGAAATGCTCAGGCTATACCGTTCAAGATAACGGTTGTCAGTTTCTTATCTACGGTTTTTACGCATTTATTCGGCGGTTCTGCCGGAAGAGTCGGTGTTGCCATTCAGATGGGCGGCAGTATCTCTTCAAATCTCAGCAGATTTTTTAAACTGAATCCGAAAGACAGAAGTCTTTTTGTAATGTGTGGTATGGCAGGACTCATATCCGCACTTTTCGGAACCCCGCTCATGGCGGCATTCTTAAGCATGGAGGTCATAAGCATAGGTGTTATTTACTATGCTGCTCTGCTGCCGTGTCTTCTGACTTCCATCACATCCTTCTTCGTATCGGAGCTTCTGGGTGTAACACCCATGAGATATAACATAGCTTCGGTTCCGTCACTGAATGTTGATTCGGTCACCAAGGTAGGATTTCTTGCTGTTGGATGTGCTGTTGTCAGCATACTGTTTTGTGCCTGCATGAAACTATGGGGAGACAACATGAAAAAACATGTTAAGAACCAGTATGTCCGCATACTTATCGGCTCGGTTACGGTGATAGCTCTCACATTTCTGACAGGAAGTCAGATATACAATGGTTCAAGTGCTTCACTTTTAAACATGGCAATAGAATACGGGCAGGCTCATCCGTACGACTTTCTGTTAAAGATAGTCTTTACGGCCATAACCCTTCAATCGGGATTTAAAGGAGGGGCTGTCTTTCCGGCGCTTGTTATAGGTGCCACCTTCGGCTGTACTTTCGGATGGTGGCTGGGGCTTCCTGTCGAGTTTGCGGCAGCCATCGGCATGGTCGCAGTATTCTGCGGAAGTGTCAACTGTCCCATAGCAAGTATTTTCTTGAGTGTTGAGGTATTTGGCGGTATCGGTATAGTCTTATTTGCCATAGCCTGTGCCATAAGCTTTGTTTTCAGCGGATACTTTACGGTATTTCCGGGTCAGCAGTTTGTATATTCCAAGCTTCGTATCGAATATAAACATTCCACCATGCGAAATGTGGAGGATGATGATCTTGATGGTGATCCGTATCGTTAGGACTAAGTCAGGTAAGACCCGATAATTTGCCAACGGACTGTTATTTTGATACAATTGTCTTCAGTGAAAATGGGATGGGAAGATGTATATAATTGGATTGATCATGATACTGTTTCTTCCATTTTTTGTAGGAACGGTGTTGAATTTTATAACAAGACAGAAAAAGACTGATCAGATTGAAACATATCTGATTGGTTTTTTTTCGGTTTTTTTGATACAGGGGATCGTTTTTTCGTTAAATACCTTTGTTGGATTTGATTACAGGTTCTGCTGTAACATTTTCAGTGGCATAAGTTATGGTTTTTGTGCTCTGTTTATCCTTGTTGCCATATTCGGATTTAAGGATTTCATAATCTGCGGAAAAAAGAAGCCCGTGATCAGAAAGGATGAGATGCTCGTTTTTGGCGTCATGACAGTCGCCATTATCATTGTGATCGTAAGAGTAGCCATGATATACGGATATGAAAGAGATGACATGATGCTCGAAACCGTCCGTATAAATGTCTTGACATCTACAGTCAATACTTTCAATCCCATGACCGCAAGACCTTACGAGCTGGGACTCATCAGTTCCAAAAAGCTTGTGACACTTCCGCTGTATTATACCTACTGGTGCATGACTTACGGCATCGACGCCAGAGCACTTTTATATATCGTATGTGAGCTTCAGAGCGTTTTTGCTGTCATAGCGGCCTGCGGCTGTGCCATGAAGAGGATTTTAAAAAGCAATAAAAAACAATATCTCTATATAATGTTCATATCTTTGCTTTTGGCTTCGGGAGATTACTTTAAAGGGGCAGTGGGGTATAAGGTCCTTTGGAACGGCTACAGCGGAGATACCTTAGTGGCGACATGCATCCTGGCTTATATCATATTTCTTGTATTGGACTTCTATCGTCTCGAGAGGGGCGACTATGGCGATAAGACCATGGCAATGCGACTGATACGTGTTTTAAAGATATTACTCTGCTTCGCGTGTACGCTGTTCATTACCTCTGTACCTACGGGTATACTCATGATATTGCTTTGCCTTGTGACCATGATCTTTTGTGCGACCATAAGGTTTGTCAGGGAGGAGAAGGCATGAGAGAAACCATAGATATCATGTTAAGATACTTCTCGGATACAAAACTGGCAGGCAGTTATTTCCTTTTATTCCTGGTAAGTATAGTTCTTTTGTATTATCTGGACAGACAAAAGAACAGATGGTTCATACTGTACGGCATTTCGGTGCTGGTAGTCATAGTCATGAATCCTGTCATCATGTGGGTCCTTATGCAGATGTTCGGATCTTTATCCTCATACGGACCGGTCACTCTTTTGGTTCCCATACTGTTTTACGTTCCCTTTGCTGCAGCCGAGTTAAATGACAGTCTTAAGGACGTTAAGCAGAGGCGGCTCGTGACGGCTATTCTGGTCTTTTTGATCTTTATATGCGGTAATATGTGCGGACTTATCAAGGATTATTCTGTCTACGACAATAATATTTCCGACAGTGAAGAACTGGATATTGTAGGATATCTTAACGGAGTAAGACCGAACATGATCTTAGCCGATGAGGCACTCATTCCGGTGATCTCGTCAAGAGGCAATGCACTGCCTCTCTTTTACGGAAGGGATCTATGGACCGCAAATATGGATACGGGTATCATGGACGGATATAACGAAGAAGCCTATACACTGTTTGATGCCATGAAAAACAGTGAAGAAAACGCAGACTTTATTGCCGATACAGCCTATGAATACAGGTGTGATATAATAGTCATGGATTCTTTTGAGGAGGCTCCGGCTGTTCTGGGCAACTATAAAATGACAAAACAGACAGATAATTATCTGGTTTATGAGCTTGATAAAGAATAAATTTTCATGTTCTCTTTGGGAGGAAGCATATGGAATTGTTGAGTGTTATCGTTCCATGTTTTAATGAAGAAGAAAATATCTTTCCGTTCTACGAGGAATTGATGAAGAATGATGCATTTTTTAAGGATCGCGGATTGGATGTTGAGATCATTTATATAAATGACGGATCTAAGGACAAAACAGTTGATATGATCAAAAAACTCCATGAGCGGGATGCACGTGTTAAGCTGGTCTCATTTTCCAGAAATTTCGGTAAAGAGTCCGCCATATATGCTGGCTTTAAAAAGTCCAAAGGTGACTATGTTGTCATGATGGATGCCGATCTTCAGGATCCGCCGAGCTTACTTCCCGAACTGTTTGGATATATAGATAAGGGCTACGATTCCGTTGCGACAAGAAGAGTAAACAGAAAAGGTGAGCCCCCGATAAGATCATTTTTTGCAAGACAGTTTTATAAGCTCATCAATAAGATGAGTAAGACTGAGATAGTCGACGGTGCGAGAGACTATCGTCTTATGACAAGACAGGTTACCGATGCGATACTCTCTCTTTGTGAATACAATCGTTTCAGCAAGGGTATTTACGGCTGGGTCGGATATGAAACAAAGTGGGTTGAATTTGAAAATGTCGAACGCACCAGAGGAGAAACAAAATGGAGCTTTTGGGGACTTTTCAAATATTCGCTTGAAGGTATCGTGGCCTTTACTACGGCGCCGCTTTCTTTGGCTTCGTTTATGGGAGTGCTTTTTTGCTTCTTAGCGTTTGTACTTATCATATTTATCATAGTCAGGACCTGTATTTTCGGTGATCCTACCGATGGCTGGCCTTCTCTTGTATGTATCATAAGTCTGATAAGCGGGGTACAGCTGCTTTGTCTGGGGATCATGGGACAGTATCTGTCCAAGACATATCTTGAAGTTAAGAAAAGACCGTTATACTTCATTAAAGAAGAGATAGAATAGTTTATGAGTATTAAAAACAGTAAAAATGACAATTACATGAATGAAACCATGGATATGAGACGATTTTTTCTTTGCGTTTTTTCAAAGATATGGATGCTCATCGTCTGTGTTGTGATAGGTGCATTTCTCGGTGCGTGGGCTTACAAAGCATATTATGCCATTACCGACGGTCAGCCGCGTTTTCAGAGAAGCTGTGATTTTTACATCACGTTCAACGAAGCCGATCATCCAAACGGCATGGACTATTACAACGCCTACACATGGGGACAGTTTCTTTTGGATGACAAGATGATAGAGCATGTGATGGAATTTGGCGGAAAATACAATGAGGATGAGTTAAAGGAGGCCGTATCGTCCCGCATGATGAGTGACTACCGGATACTCACCGTTATCATAACCGGGACCGATAAAAGAAAGATCGAAGCCATATATGAGGCCTATAAGTTTGCCATGCCCAGGTTTGCGAACGATGTTGAGGAGATAACCGACATACGCGTCTGGTCTGAAGATGACATGGTCCTTGTAAATGAGCATTCCCTTG
This sequence comes from uncultured Lachnospiraceae bacterium, assembly GCA_902783735.1. Classification (GTDB taxonomy): domain Bacteria; phylum Bacillota; class Clostridia; order Lachnospirales; family Lachnospiraceae; genus Colinaster. The sequence goes on along the minus strand of CACZSE010000144.1, from coordinate 1,003 downwards.
CTTCTCATGCTGCTTTTCTTGGCGGTCTTATCGGCCTTTTACTGGCCATGGCCGCATTTGCCGTTTATTACAGCATGAATGACAGGATATATACGCAGTCCGACTGGAGTAAAAGATTTCCGGATATTGCCTTTTTAGGCTATGATATCGAGCTTTTTTCTAACGGGAATAATACTGATGTTGTCAGTGATGATGACGATATACTTTTCCTTAACTGGGGTGAGCATGCCACAGCTGCAGAGTTTCTGCTAAACGAAAAGAAGAATAACGGTGTTGCGATAAAGGGCATTAAGCTCATAAACTGCAATGAAAAGTTTTTGAAAAGATATTATGGTAAAGCATGATGACATTACAGACTCTGGTAGCATGTGTAAAACAGAATATGGATACTCAGGCGGAAGTGATGAATCTGGATTCCGACGCTATCATTATCAATCAATGTGATGAGGCTGACTTTAAGGAGTATGAATACAAAGGGCACAGAATACTTTGCTACAGTTATGAGGAACGCGGAGTCGGAAGATCAAGAAACAGGGCTCTTGAGAGGGCTACAGCGGATATCGTTTTGTTTTCGGATGAAGATATAAGATACTTACCCGATTATGCTGACGTGATAATACGTGAGTTTGAAAAACGTCCCCGGGCGGATATGTTGCTTTTTAATATCGATGTAATAGAAGAAAGAAGAACTTATCATATAGAAAAAGAACACAGAGTAACGTGGAAAAACTGCGGAAGATATCCGACTTACAGCTTTGCGGTAAGAAGAGATAAGCTGCACGGCGCAAACATAAAATTTAATCTCAATTACGGTGGAGGTGCAAAATACGGCTGCGGTGAAGACAGTCTGTTTATCATGGACTGTGTAAAAAACGGTTTTAAGATATATGCACTGCCTGTCACGATCGGAAGAGAAGAATACCGCCCTTCTACCTGGTTTAACGGATACAGCGAGAAATATTTCTATGATAAGGGAGCGTTATATAAACCGCTTTACGGAAGT
>CACZSE010000143.1 GCA_902783735.1 uncultured Lachnospiraceae bacterium | reverse complement strand
TTTCAAAGCAAAAGAGCGGCTATTATGTAACATTTGACGATAATGACATATATTATGTGAAAAATGAAAATGATCGGGGGAGCCTTTTGGGCATTGACAAAGATCCCAAGCCTGAAAGTGGACGGCCGATCGATGTTTCGGATCATTTGGATAATGAAAGAAACGGTGAACCCGAGATATCCGTGGATCTTTATTCGAAGACCGTCAGGAGAGTGTTGTCGGAATACGGTGAAAGAGTCATGAAAAGATCGCCCATGAACGGCGTGGATGAGTTAAGGGCTGCTATAGCGGGATATCTTGACAGAGGAAGGCGAATGAGGGTCAGCAAGGACCAGATCATAATAGGAGCCGGAGCGGAGTATATTTACGGACTTTTGGTACAGACCTTCGGAAGAGAAGTCACTTTTGCAATAGAATCACCTTCATATCAGAAGATCGCCAAAGTGTATGAGTCCGGAGGTGCGAAGCTCAGGATGCTGACACTGGGTAAAGACGGTATAGAGAGTAAAGCACTGTGGAACAGCGATGCGCAGATCCTGCACATAACGCCCTACAGGAGCTTTCCGAGCGGAGTAACTGCATCGGCTTCCAAAAAAAGGGAATATTTAAGATGGAGTGATCAAAAGGATGCCATCATTATAGAAGATGATTTTGAATCGGAATTCACTCCCAGCCGTAAGCCGGAGGAAACACTTTTTTCTCTGGATCAAAACGGAAGAGTCATATATGTGAATACCTTTACAAGAACCATAGGTTCCTACATAAGAGTGGCATATATGGTAATACCGGAAAGGCTCATGGACAGATTCAGACAAAAAGTCGGTTTTTATGAGTGCCCGGTTCCTGCTCTCGATCAGTACATTATATTAAGTCTGCTTGAAAACGGAGATTTTGAAAGACATATAAACAGGGTCAGAAGATATAACAGAAGTAAGTATCTCTGACCCCGGTAATTAAGATTACGGTATTATCAGATATCGATATCAAGTTCTACGGGACAGTGATCCGATCCCGTGATATCCGTATGTATTTTGGCATCTTTTAAACGATCTTTTATATCATCTGAAACAATAAAATAGTCAATCCTCCATCCGGCATTCTTTTCACGTGCTTTAAAACGATACGACCACCAGGAATATACATCCTTTGTATCCGGGTAGAAATACCTGAAGGTATCTATAAAGCCACAATCCAGCAATTCTGTCATTTTTGAACGCTCTTCATCGGTAAAGCCGGCATTGTGATGGTTGGAAGAAGGATTCTTAAGATCTATCTCTTTATGAGCAACGTTCAGATCCCCACAGAATATGACAGGCTTTTTTGTACGGAGCCTGCATACATAATCTCTGAAATCGTCCTCCCAATGCTGCCTGTATTCCAGACGCTCAAGCTCCTGCTTTGAGTTTGGAGTATATACGGTAATAAAATAATAGTCTTCAAATTCCAATGTGATCACTCTTCCTTCGTGATCATGTTCGTCTATGCCGAGTCCGTTAAAGACGGATATCGGCTCTTTTTTGGTAAATATGGCTGTCCCGCTGTAACCTTTCTTATCTGCATAATTCCAATACTGATAATAACCCTCCGGGTTAAGATCTATCTGACCTGCCTGAAGTTTTGTTTCCTGAAGACAAAATATGTCGGCGTCAAGTCTGTAAAAACTCTTTAAAAAATCTTTTTCGACACAGGCACGGATCCCGTTAACATTCCATGATACAGCTTTCATTATCTATCCCTTTCTTTTGGCCTATAGCGGCATTATATTTGCTTTCTTTTCATTATATCATCTAATTGCAAGATAAAATAATCTAAATAAATTTAAATAAATGTATTGACATAATGAAGATGATTGCTATAATACAAGCATAAATAAATTTACCTAAAGATATTTAGTTAAATTAAAGGAGGAAATATCATGACATTTGATAAGGTAAAGAATATAATCGCTGACACAATTAACTGTGATCCAAAGGACATCAGGGAGGATTCGGATCTTAAGAGTGAGTTCGGCATCGATTCGCTTGATGCAATGGAATTGTGTATGGCTATAGAAGAAGCATTTTCAATAGAAATAGAAGAAGATGCCGCTGCAGGATTTGTTACCGTGAGAAATATCGTTGAATATATTGAGAAGAGAGTTGCCTGATGAGATATGAAAGCATTTATCCGATATGGGATCGCTTTGAAGCGTCATCGCTTACTGAGTTGGAGATCGATCTTCAGGGAATGCATCTTAAACTGGTAAGAAATGTTCAGCCTGACAGTCGAGCCGACAGCTCTGATCGTGAAAACGAAAAGCCCGGTGGTGCCAATGTTCATAAAGAAGAAAAAGAAGATGACTTTACAGGTATAAAGGCACCACTGACTGGAACATTTTATATGGCTCCTTCTCCCGATGCCGACCCCTATGTTGAGGTAGGCAAGAGTGTTAAAAAGGGAGATGTGATAGGTCTTATTGAAGCAATGAAACTCATGAATGAGTTAAAAGCGGACGGAGACGGAAAGATTGTGGAGATAATGGCTCAGGACGGTCACCTTGTAGAATATGACCGTCCGCTTATTAGGATTGATTATGTTTAAGAGGATATTGGTAGCTGCAAGAGGCGAGATCGCATTACGTATCATTAGATGCTGCCGTGAGATGGACATAGAAACGGTGGCGGTATATTCAAAAGCCGACAGGAGATCGTTGCACGCCGCAGTTGCGACCGCATCTGTCTGCATAGGTCCCTCACAGGCATCGGAGAGCTATCTTCGGGGAGAGGTTTTGATAGAGGTTGCTCTTAAAACAGGCTGTGAAGCAATACATCCCGGCTATGGTTTTTTGTCGGAGAATCCGGAATTTGCAAAAATGTGCGAAAAAAGCGGCCTGGTATTTATAGGCCCGCCTTCTGATGTGATAAGCCGCATGGGAGATAAGCTGGCAGCAAGAAATCTCATGAAAAGCTGTGGTGTTCCTGTAGTAAATGGGAGCAATACGGTTGTCAGGGATATAAAGAGTGCTAAAAAGACAGTTAATGAGATCGGCTATCCGGTTCTCATAAAAGCCAGTGCGGGTGGCGGTGGAAAGGGTATGCGTGTTGCAAATGATGTTACACAGCTTACGGAATCATTTGAAACAGCCATGGCCGAAGCAAAAGCTGCATTTGGAAACGGCGATATGTATATCGAAAAATATATTGAGGATCCGCATCACATAGAGATACAGATACTCGCAGACAGATACGGAAATATAGTTTCTTTGGGTGAACGCGACTGTTCCATTCAAAAGAATAATCAGAAGATATTTGAAGAAACGCCGTCTCCACTTCCTGATGAAGACCTCAGAAAACGCATGAATGATGCCGCGATAAAAGCTGCGGCGGTCTCTG
>CACZSE010000142.1 GCA_902783735.1 uncultured Lachnospiraceae bacterium | reverse complement strand
TGACAGATGACCGCCGTTTGCGTAGTAAAAATATTATTATCCTATGTGATACTTAGAGATTCATGTTTAACGAGTCTCTAAAAAACCGACAGGTTATCATGTTCTGCTTCGTTAAACTCTCAGGTCCCCCGTTTTACTTAAACTTAGCCTTCACGATCTTAAAGGTTACGACCTTGTAACCGCTGAAGCATCCCTTTCCTTTAAGGATATAGGTTGCTGTGCCCTTCTTTACGTTGTTAAAGCAGGTAAGGATCTCGTAATCGTTCGTTGTGAGATATTCCTTCTTTATCTGCTTGCCCGAGCCGGTCTTGGTGTAGAGCTTTATCTCGTTGTCGGGACGTATAGTTTTTCCGGTATACTGCTTATCTGCTATCTTATCATATGCTGTCTTACTAAGATCGTAGATCTTTCTGATGCTGTAGGTAGCGACCGCTTCTCCGCTGTAGTTTCCTTTTCCGGTTATCTTTACAGTGACAGTCGCACCATCTTCCAAAACGGTTGTCTTGTCGATAGGTTTTCCATCGGCAGTGATGTATGCTACCGTGTAGTCTTTATTCTCGGCAAGCTTCTTTCCGTCGATATCATAAAGTTCCGGCTTTGACTTAAAGTAATCGCCCTTTGCGTTTGCTTTTACTTCCTTGTCCTTTGTGACTATCTTGACTGTATCGATACTCTTTGTCTCGATCACAAAGCCGGCCGTTCTCTTTCCGCTTAGATTTCCCTTACCCGTGATGGTGAGCTTAGGTGCCTTGTTTCCTGTGATTCCCGCAGCTGCTATATTTGCATATGAGAGTGTATAGTCCACTCCTTCTCTTAAGACCTTATCGCTTCCGTCAGGCAGCTTTAAGCTCACTACAGGTACAGGTTTTGCACCACCCTTCGAGAAAGGTATCTTAGCATCCAGCTGTACGCTTATCTTATCACTCGTGATACCAAGGGCTGCTATACTGAAGCTTGCGCTCACTGAACCCATATATCCCTTTGACTCTATGCCCGATACCGTGATCTTTGCAGTGCCTTTGTTCGTATTGGCACTATAAGTAACCTTATATGAAGAAGGATCGATCGCTCCTCCCTTCTTATCGCCCTTTCCGGCATAGACCTTTATCTCGGGTGTTATGGCTGAACCTGTATAGGTATATTTATTTCCTCCGACTATCTCTATGCTTCCGTTCTTCAGATTTACATATGAAGCATCCGTTACTGCTTTATTTCCCTTAGGATATACCTTTAACTTTGCACTCGTATTCTCTCCGACAAAGTTTATTGTCTTACCCTTGGCCGCTACTGTAGTCGCTTTTATCTTTACGGGATAGTATCTTACTTCTATCTCGGTCTCTACCTTCCTGACTGTAGCCTTTTCCTTCTTTATCTCAGGATTGTCCCAGTCAACTTCTATGGTGTAATCCTTATTGGTAAGCTTCTTTCCAAGATATGATACCGTTGCTTTTACCGCAGGCTTCTTTGCAGTACCCGTATCCGTAACAGCATTCACTTCTACGGCCGCATCGGCGATGTTTGCAGGGAGGATATTAAATTCAAAGTCCTTCTTTCCGTCGTAATCTCCCTTACCGGTTATCGTGACAGTTGCCTTTCCCGTATTTATATTGTTCTTATAGGCAACGGTATAGTCGGTCTTTTCTACTAAGGGTTCACCATCATAGAATACAGTAAGATCCTGAGTGATCTTTGAACCTGTATATGTCTTGTCTTCTATGCCCGATACGACAAGTCCTTTTTGATATTTACTGAGTGTGACTTCCACATTTACGGTAGAATTTTCATAGTTTGTTGAAGCGATGGTCACCGGAAGCGTGATCACATCACCTGCTGTACCGTCTGTTACAGTAGCACTTACACTGCCGGTTTTATCAACAGCAAAATTGCTTACCTTTGTGGTACTTCCCTTTACCTTTGTTATCTGCGGTTTTCCTGCACTATAACTTAATGTACCCGCATTCTCAGGCATGAGGCCGCTTACGGTTGCAGAGATATCCTTAACTTCATAGACCTGTATCTGTTTGATATCCGACAATGTCAGGGCTTTTGCCTTTGCAATGGCAAATTCCTTGACCACGGGACTGAAGCTGTAATTACTGTTTTGAGAAGCTGTGATGGTAAGTTTTGCCTTTCCTACGTTAGTGTTATTTTCAAGGGTTGCAGTATATTCATTAGCCGGCAGTTCTTTGTCATCATACTTAACACTGTACTCAGGCGTGATGGCCTTTCCGGTAAAGCTGCAGTCTCCTGTTATGGTAACGACCGGTTTGACAGCCAGTTTAGCCACACTAAAGGAAACTGTCTTTGATCCTGTATAGTTGCTGCCGGCTTTTGCCTTCACCGTCAGTGTATAAGTTCCTGCTTTTGTCGCTTTATTGTTTGTTACTGTATATGAGGTGGCAGGCACTGTATTTCCATTCAGTTCTACCTTGGATACAGTCTGGGTCTGCTCACTTCCGTTATAGGTAAGAGGTGTCCCAAGAGTGATATCTGCATCACTTATGTCTGCCATTTTTACGGTAACGGTACATTCTGCAGTCTTTTCTCCTTTTACGGTAGTTACTGTGATGACAGCCTCTCCTTTGGCTACACCTGTTATGACGCCGTCATTATTTACAGTTGCGATCTCAGGCTTTGAAGAACTGTATGTG
>CACZSE010000141.1 GCA_902783735.1 uncultured Lachnospiraceae bacterium | reverse complement strand
ATAAGGATTTACGGAAACACTTATATTACCGAATCCTTTGATTTCATATTCCTTACCTTCATATATAAACGACGAGGGTATCTTTTCAAGCACTTGTGAACTGTATATGTGTGATGCAACAACCGAAGCCTCACCGGGTTTTTCGTCAGCTTCTTTATCGATCTTAACAACAAGTCCCGAAAAGCCCAATGTGTCACTGTCAAGGACTGTTTTTGAAAGATCGGAAACATAAACATCGTCCGGAACGATAGCATATAAAACGCCGAATAAAGCATCTTTTCTGTAATCATCATTTGAAAGACGCATTGAAGTATCGTCAGCGCTAACCTTAGGAAGAGTCGTGCCTTCAAATGAGACAACTTTTGTATTGTCGGCTTTTGAGGAACCTGTCATATCAAAGGCCTTTAAACCAATGCTCTTTACCGAAGCCGCAATGGTCATGCTCTCCAAAGGACATCCCATAAATGCCCTGTCTCCTATTGCTTCCAAGCCCTTGGCGCCTTCCACTTTTGTAAGCGAAGTACAATCTCTGAACGCGTCAGAATCTATAAGGGTACAGCTGTCGGGAATAACAACGGATCTGATCTTCTTATTGTCACTAAAACATCCTGCAGCAACAGTCTTTACACCATCGGGGATCGAAACACTTTCATCCGATCCGCCATAAGCGAGCAATATACCGTCACCGACTATATAGAAGTTCTCATTTGATGATTTAATATCATTTAAAAAAGGAGTGTTCTCAAATGCATAGCCATCGATATATTTAACACTTGACGGAATGGAAACATCCTTCAAACGATCGCAATGATAAAATGCGCCGTAACCGATCCTCTCAACCGAAGAAGGAATATCTATGCTTTCGATACTGCTTCTTGCGAAGCTGAAATCTCCCACAGAGACCGTACCTTCCGGTATCTTAAGCTCATCTGTAGCTTTTGATGCATAATAAGCCTGAGCCGCTATCTTGTTATCTACAAGAGTATATTTGGGCAGATATCCTCCTTTGGAGGAATCATAGACAATATTTTCGGATGCATCATTATCCGCAGAGTCTGTTATATCTTCATTTTGATCTGCATTTTCGGTTTTTGCGGCAGTCTCTGAGGCTGCAACATCTCCCACTGTATCTCTTTCGATCTGTTTGACATCCATCTCCCTGTCGATAAAGAAAACCGCTTTTCCGCCGACAATAATGGTCTTTCCGAAAACCGATGTATCATTATCATCATAAAGAGGTGATACACTCGGCATCCAGTCAACATTACTCGGATCCCTGCTGGCATCTATAAGTCCCGAAGACGGGTCGTAGACATTGTCAGGGGAAGGCGTTACGGGCTGAACCTCACCGCCCTCATAACGATTGTCGGGATCGTAAACAAATCCCGGTGTATCCTGATCTTCAGCACCCTGAACATCCGATCTTTCCAAATTATTAAAATAATCATAGGCATAGGTGCCCTCATCCGCTATGATATTTAACTTCGGACAACCGTCGAAAGCCGTAGGTGAAATGTATGAGACCGAACCGGGGATGATAACATCGGTAAGGTTAACACAATTTTCAAAAGCCTTAACATCTATGTAATTTACACTGTAAGGGATCTGAACGGATCTAAGATTCTTACAATTTGAAAAAGCATATGCGGGAACCTCATTCAAGAAACTGCTCAGATATACATCCGATAGTATCTCGTTTCCCCAAAAGCTGTAGGGGCTGATATGTTCAACGGAATTCGGCATATGATACTCGGCAAACTGATTGCCGGAAAGATATGCATATATCCACTTTTTATCCTTGTCATATAAAACTCCGGCCTGGTAGCTCAGCTTATTATTCTTCGGTGAAACGCTGATCCCGGCAAGATTTCTGCATCCGGCAAAAACGCCCTCTCCGATCTTTTCGACACCTGAGCCAATAGAAACATTCATCAAAGAAGTGCATCCGCTGAATGCTGCGGAACCGATCTCGGTAACGTTATTCGGAATGACCATTCGTGTAATATCTGTACAATTTGCAAATGCACCGTGTCTTATCTCCTTTACATTCTTACCGATATGAACAGCAGTCAGATAAGGATTGTTTGCAAACGCTTCCTCTCCTATGGCTTTTATTTCATCTGAAACAGACACGGTGTTCGCCGTGCCTGTATATTCTGTCAATGTAAAGTTGTCCATCAGAAAATCTTCTTTTGCTACAGAAGCTGCTTCTGACAGTCTCGGCGGGATCTGAGTGAAAATGATCGCCGTAATAATAAATATCCCGCCTATCAGTCTTCTGATACGTTTCGGCATAATTATCCTTTCGGGAATTATAGTTCTGCTAGGGCACCCCATCCGTGCGCGAGCAGAGTCTGAGTCGAGAAATATCTACTTAGCGTAAATATACTATCAGGCAGTCTTCGGAGCCTTTTGTACCCTGTCCTTCTTCAGGAAAAGGATTAATGACATACTGAAGAGCGCGATGGATACGAACCACTTCGGATGGATCCCGTCGCCGGTCTTCGGAGTATTGTCAATGGTTCCGAAGGTAAGGTTGCTTGTATCGGCATATATCGTATAAGGTATTGAGAACTGCGTCGCGGTAAATGAAATACATGGTATTCCGTCTACAGTAACAAACTTGCATGGCAGTTCCGTAAGGTCAAGTCCGTTGACAGCGCCCACACGGTTGTTGCCGGCATACTGTAAAAGTGCATCGGGTATGGGCATTGTTATATTTACGGAAAGTCCCGTAGCGTCAGAGATCTTTGTGGTCCCTGTCGCATCATAGAGAGATATCTCCATTGCGAAGTAGCGGATAGCGCTCATGTCTCCGAATTTCTGAGCAAGTGCTGTTGCTACCTGGTTGGACGCATCGGTGCTCTCGGTTATGCGAACTATAAAGTTATCTGTAGAACCGCTTACGGAAGCATAGGCCTTATCAACATTTGATACTCCGGGTCTTACAATATCCACCACTGTTCCGGTCTTTCTTCCGGGTACGGAATCTACACTTGTTCCGCCACCGGTCCTGCTCGTAACAATGGTACTTACTCTGTCGGATCCTCCGGTAGCATCCTTATATGTAGCGGTCACGATACAGTCACCTGCAGGCATCTTAAGGGTTGTAGCCTTAGATGTCGTACTGTAAATGGTAGGTGTTGAATTGCCGCTTACTACCCATTTATCAAATTCTTTTCCGGGCGGTGCATCTATAGCTTCTATAATGACAGTAGTACCCTCAGCATAGTCGCCCGAACCCGAACCGTATACAACCTGAAGAGAATACTTCTTTGATGCCGACGGAGATGTTGTTGCCGAAGGAGAAGCCTTGGGCGTTGTACCTCCCGGTGTCGTACCTCCGGGTGTTGTTCCTCCCGGTGTTGTTCCTCCGGGTGACTTAGTCGGAGTGGCTGTGGGAGTTCCCGAAGGATTGGGAGTAGGTGTAGCCGAACCTTCGTCCTCATAAACCGCAAGTCTGAAGCAGTCCGAAGTAATATTCTTAAGTGACTGATTCCATCCTACGAATTTCTTTCCGGGTATAACGGGAATGAGCGATTCGTCGGGACCTTCAGCATTCTTTCCGTCTTCAACATATTCGGTAAAGATCAATACCTTACCTTCTTCATCGTAGAATTTAACCGTCCATACATCATCCAAAGTCTGGTCTACGATATATCCCTGACGTTTTGCGATCTTTCTTGATGGTGCATCCTTATGAGTAACATAGTAAGCCGTTTTAACCTTATCGCCGGTAGGTCCGTTACTGTCATCTCCCAGATAAAGGTTCTTGTTTCTTACGGTTACTTTGATATAATCGCCGCCGGTCGCAAATGCTTCCTTACCTATCTCGGATACATTTATCGGAACGTCAACCTCGGTCATGTTATAGCATCCCTCGAAGCATGATTCCGGTATAAGATCCAGTTCACCAACGCCGGTAAAATCAGCCGAACGTACATATGTACAATCGGTAAATGCGCCCTTTGCGATCTCGCTTACAGCTGCAAGATCGGGATCGTTGCTTAAGCTTACCGTAGCACTGCCGACAAGATTTCCTCTTGTCTCAAGTCCCTGAATGATCTTCTTTCCTGCCGAATTATTCTCATAGAGGATACCGTTGTTACATTCAAAGTTTCCGTTGCCGCAGCCTACGGAAGTGATCTTTGTACATCCTGCAAAAGGTCTTTCACCGACATCCTTCATATCATCGCCAAGATAGACCATAGTAAGGTTCTCGCAGCTTTCGAAGGCTTTATCGGGAAGGTATACCACATCATTCATGATGACGCTTGTAAGTCTGTCATTTCCTTTGTCTACCTTTTCAAGAGAATTGTTCTTCTCATATTCACGAGGGCCGTCCACACCTGTCTCATTTCCGAAATAGCCGTTAAACAACCCTTCGGAAGCATAGGTGTTGTAAGGTGTCATACCTTTATTGAAATATGCATTTACACTTGCTTTATTCGAGTAAGAGTTGATCTTATTCGGATTTGCGCTCGAATCATTGAAGAAGCCCTTAACGTCTATCGAATCAACGCCTTCGGGAATGACAACGCTCGAACAGTTCTGAAGCATCGATTCTTCCCAGAAGTTTAAGGATTCCCCGCTCTTTATCTTATCAAGTACGGTCTTGCCATAGTAAGGATCCATGCTTTCGGGAGCTTTGGAAAGTTCAACAAGCTTACCCTTGTTCTCATCATATGCAACCCTGTCAAGATACTCATAATGAGGATAATCCACAAGTGTCGCAAGGTTATTCTGATTGTCCAGTATAACGGAAAGAGCGGTCGGAGCCGGAGTCTTGTAAAGAGTTCTTATACTCTGAGACTTATTTGCATAATTCTCGGGATTGGTCGCCCACTCAAAAGGAGCATATCCGTTTGCGATCTCACCATGCATGATGAGTCTCGTGCCACCTGTGTTGAAAGCATTTCCGCCGATGTTTTCCTTCGGGAAGGTTGCAAAATCGTTCGGCGTATCAAAATAGATATCCTCAAGTCTTGGACAATTCTGGAATGCGTCCTCTCCTATGCTCTGGATATTCTTTGCTATGGTAACCTCTTCAAGCTTTGGACAGTTTTCAAAGGCTTTATTGCCGATGCTCTGGATGCTGTCACCGATATATGCCGTCTCTAACTTATCGGCACCTGTGAATGCTCCGTTATCGAGATTCTTTATGTTTGATCCGTCTTCTATTACCAGATTAACGATATAGTCCAAAACTCCGACATTTACCGTATCACCCACAAAGCAGCCTTCCTTTATGCCTGTAACCGTTGTAAGACCTACAACGGCAGGAATGGTAAAGGTTTCTATGTCGGTAGGCGTCTTATCGGAAGGGAATGTGCAGGACATGAGCTCACCGGTATCCTTTTCAATGACCATAAGGTAATTGCCGTCGGAAACCTCATAATAATCCTTGCCGTCTTCATTGTATACATAAGGAACGTGTCTTCCCTCATTGCCTGTTGCCGCATAATCATAAAGAGCAGACCATGTCGATACTCTGGGCGATGCAGCCTTGCCTGCGGCATTTAACTTCGGACCTCTTACATAGAAGTTCTTATTTGCCACGGTATAGAACATGGTATTGAATTTATTGTCTTTTCCGTCTTCAGAGCTATTGTAAGTCATGTTATAGCATGACTCACCGAATGTAACACACTCAAGTCCGGTACACTGGAAAAAGATGGTATCTTTCAAATTGCCGTCCAGATTGTCGGGAATGGTAACGTAATCAAGATTCTCTCTTCCCGCAAGGCAATAATCACCTATATTACAATCAAGACCGTCCTTGCCAATATATGAGGGAAAGGTAAACTCCGTCATGTTGCCGGTCTCACGATTTTTTACAGCAAAAGCAGCCTCTCCGATCTCGGTAATGTAAGAGGCTCCGAATTCGATATTATTTATTGCGACATCATCGTAAAATGCATATTTTCCGATGGTCTTGGGTGTGGTCGAGCCCTGACTTGCAAATACGAGATTTGAAAGATTTCCGCTTCTCGCAAATGCACCCGGTCCGATATAAGTACATGAATCGGGTACGGTAAGGTCTCTTATGGGACAGCCGTAAAATGCTTCAGCACCTATCCTTCTGATACCTTCGGGGATATCTACCGTCGAAAGCTTGGTACAGTTGTAGAAAGCTCTGTTACCTATCTTTGAATCGCTCGATAGTGCGACCGAAGCAAGGAAGCTTTCCTCAAATGCCCCGTCACCGATAAACGAGATCTCTTTTGCCATCTCCAGGGTCTTAACGTTTGTAACACCCTTGAAAGCATTGGAGCCTACTCCGACTACTGTTGCAAATGTATCGCAAAGATAGAAATTGGTATCTACATAATAACTGTGACCGCCGATGGAAATGGTACCTATATTTGGTCTGAAACCAATATTGGGAACCAGAACCTTTTCCCATGCTATGGGTTCCGAGCCCGCATATTCACGTTTATCTACGGTAATAAGCTCGGTTGTCGGAGTACCGTCGCCGAAAACACTTTCACACAAAAACTGAACCCTTTCAGGATCGGTAGTATATTTGTCACCTACAGATTTTGAAAGAGGATCGGGCTTTGGATATTCGGGACTGGGTAGCCCTGTATCGGGATCGATATTATTGACATACAGCTGGTAATCAGATCTGTATTTGGCCAGTTCATTGGGGAAATTGTTGGCAAGCCAGATATCGGCTTCTCTTGTGGGATCGTATTCGTCACTGATGGTATACAAAAACTTCAAGCCTCTGACCTGTTTGGGTTCGGCTGAATTGTCACCGTAGTGAAGATCCACATTTACAAACTGATCGGTAGAATTGTAGAATTTCTCAACATCGGCCTGCTTTAAATATATATGATCCGAATAAACACGGCTGTCTAACTTGATATCCTCAACGGAATACTGCGCATTGTAGGCGGTTATGTAGCCGTTTGCGCCTTTGGAAGCAAGCCAGTATTCATACTGCCAGTCCATCTGCCAGCTTCCGGCAGAAGTCTTTGACATGATAAGCGCTCTGCAAATGCTTCCCTGTCCGCTGTTCGCTTTCTCAACGAAATCCGTGTTTGAATCGAAATCCAGGTCGTTGTATGTATATTTGTAATCATCGGTCGTAACACCGTAATCGGGTATTGCGGCCGTTGCCGGATCATAAGCGTATGCATCGGGAAACGGTATTGCCGCAACCATGATCGCAGACGCCATAAACAGTCCGCCTATAGTCTTTCTGACGGACTTCTTCATCCTTCTTTTGGTAGAACTTCCGGTAGTTTTTTTCATAATGCTCAAATGTCTCCGTTTTATGTGAATGCACATACTCTGTTTGTATTATCGGTATAAAAACGGTAAAAATTTATAGATTTTTCAGTATTTAAGAACATTATCAAACACCGGTACTTCCGAAACCGCCGTTTCGTTCGGTCGTAACGTCATCATCGATAGTAGTTCCAAACTCCATAAATATTCCTTGCATGAAGCCTACGCCCCTGTCAACATTAAGGACTTTGTCTTCATTTGAATCATTTGTTATCTTCGCAAAAATATGGCCTTCATTGTCCGAATAGAAATAATCGCTGTCAATTATACCTACGGTATTATTGAGCTGAAGTCTGTATTTGAATCCGAGACCGCTTCTGGGGAACAGGCACAAAACCCACTCTCCGTCCATCTTCGCTCTTATTCCGGTCGGGATCTTTATGGTCTCTCCCGGTTTT
>CACZSE010000140.1 GCA_902783735.1 uncultured Lachnospiraceae bacterium | reverse complement strand
TCGATATCCTTCTTGTACATATCTGCCTGAAGCTCATCATTGATGAGGATCATGATAATATCTGCTTTCTTTGCAGCTTCAGCTGCTGTATAAACCTCAAAGCCCTGCTTTACAGCCTTATCCCAGCTCTTTGAACCTTCGTAAAGACCGATGATAACATTGCAGCCTGACTCCTTGGCATTAAGGGCATGTGCATGTCCCTGACTTCCGTAACCGATAACAGCTATTGTCTTGCCTTCCAATTCTGCAAGATTACAATCCTGCTGATAAAAAATTCTCTGTGCCATTTTCATGACTCCTTTCCCGGCTTCCTTCGCCTGTGTTTATAATTTTGACTTGGTATTCCAAGTTAATTTACTTAATCTACTTTCGGATAGACGATATCATCGGTTCCTCTTCTGAGTCCCGCAATACCTGTCCTTGCAAGCTCCAAGATCTCATATCCGCTCAAAAGACTGATAAATGCATCGATCTTATCCTGACCGCCGGTTATCTCAATAATGAGTCCCTGCTCAGAAACATCGATGATATTTGCCCTGAATACATTTGCAAGAGATATGACACCTTCTCTTGAATGAGCATCGGCTTTTACTTTAATAAGTGCCAGTTCACGATATACGCTCTGTTCGGGCTTAAGTTCCTTAACATCGCAGACATCAACAAGCTTTGCGACCTGCTTTTCGATCTGTTCAAGGATCTCATCATCACCGCTTGCCACAATAGTTATACGTGTGACCTTTGGATCGGCCGTAACGCCTGCAGTAATGGATTCGATATTGTATCCTCTTCTTGAAAACAATCCGGAGATCCTGCTCAAAGCACCGGAAGTATTCTCAACAAGCAGCTGAAATACTTTTCTTTTCATGACCTTTAGCCCTCTGTTCCAAAAAAAACGTTCCCTAATATTATATAAACACGAGTTTTCATTGTCAACGTAGTTTAAACTCTTATCTTTAAGAAATTGTCTATAATGATCATTCCGTCGGGAGTCAGTATCGATTCGGGATGAAACTGTACGCCGTAGACAGGATAATCCTTATGTTCTACAGCCATCACATCACCTTCGTCGGTTTTAGCCGTGATCTTTAAGCAATCGGGAATAGTCTCTTTTACCGCAGCAAGAGAATGATATCTTGCAACCTCTATCATGTTATCGAGGCCTTTAAATATCTTCGATGAAGTATCTATATCGGCAATGGACATCTTTCCGTGCATAAGCTTGGATGCATGATCTACAGTAGCCCCGAAAGTCTCACATATGGCCTGGTGTCCGAGACATACGCCCAATATCGGATATTTCCCTTTGAGTTTATCTATAACTTCCTCGCACACACCGGCATCGCAGGGCTTCCCCGGTCCGGGAGAGATAACAATGTGTGAAGGTGAGAGGGCATCGATCTCTTCAACGGTCAACTCATCGTTTCTTATGACCTTTATGTCGGGATCGATCGTACCGATATATTGAAACAAATTGTAAGAAAAGCTGTCATAGTTGTCTATTAATAGTATCATATTGCTTCCCTCCTACAGATCCTGTTGCTTGTCTACCGATGTCATGACCGCTTTTGCCTTGTTGATACATTCACGATATTCGTTTTCGGGAACCGAATCCGCAACGATACCGGCTCCGGATCTCACAAATACTTTACCGTTTTTCTTAAATGCTATCCTTATGGCAATGCATGTATCGAGATTTCCCGTAAAATCAACATATCCGATAGCTCCTCCGTATATGCCTCTTTTATTGTTCTCAAGTTCATTTATGATCTCACATGCACGGATCTTCGGTGCTCCGGAAAGCGTTCCGGCGGGAAGGATCGAATCTACCGCATCCACAGCTGTAAGATCCTCTCTCAGATCACCCTTAACGGTCGAACCGATATGCATAACATGCGAATATCTTTCGATCGACATATATTCTTCTACTTCAACGCTTCCGAAACGACTTATCTTTCCGATATCATTTCTTCCAAGGTCTACAAGCATATTATGCTCTGCCTTTTCCTTTTCATCCGCAAGCAGTTCTTTTTCGAGGCGCTTATCTTCCGCCTCATCCTTTCCTCTCGGTCTTGTTCCCGCAAGAGGAAATGTGTGAAGGACTCCGTTCTCACATTTGACAAGAGTCTCGGGAGAAGCTCCGGCAACTTCTATGTCATCACCGGAAAAATAAAACATATAAGGAGACGGATTGATCGTCCTTAGTAATCTGTAAGTATCGAACAGGCTTCCCCTGAAATCTGCCTCAAGTCTGTTTGAGAGCACAACCTGGAAAATATCACCCTCGTAGATATACTCTTTTGCTTTTTCGACCATTGCGCAATACTGTTCTTCGCTGAACAGTGCCCTGTAATCGGAAAGCAGAACTCCGGGTTCGATATCCGCAGGTTCTCCGTTTCTTAAGATATCCATGATCTCATCGATATCTGCTTCGGCTTTCATATAATTATTCTCAATATCATCAAGCTTGACCTGAGCGATAACGACGATCTTTTGCTTGAGATTATCAAAGCAAATGACCTTATCAAACAGCATAAGATCAACATCCCGGAAATGCTCCTGATCTTCGGCATCAAGTTTTAACTTAGGCTCGCTGTATTTTATATAGTCATAAGCAAAATAACCCACGAGGCCGCCGGTAAATGT
>CACZSE010000139.1 GCA_902783735.1 uncultured Lachnospiraceae bacterium | reverse complement strand
TTCTGTTTTGGGAATTTCCTTTTTGCGGGCTGCTATACCGGCTGCATTTGCTTTAACGACCGTTTCTTGTTTAGCGGATGTTTTAACAGTTTTTTTCACTTTAACGGATATGGTCCTGGGACCGTATTTTTCTCTCAGTGCCCTGTCGTTATCTCCCTCAGTTGCCTTTTGACTCGCAATTTCTTCCTTGGTCTTAAATTCCTCTTCAAATTCAACCGGTCTAATGTGAAGGTCATCTTCAACAAATGAGATCTGTTTTCTTTCTTCGGGAATGGGATCGCCGATGAGACCCGTCAGATCCTTAACATAAAAAACAGTCAATTCATGTAATGCTCTGGTTGCGGCAACATAAAGAAGCTTTGCATAGCCGTCATCCTTTGGATACGCTTTCCCGGAAGCGTCATATATTATCACGGCATCAAACTCAAGGCCTTTTGAATATTCGATCGGAATAATATATATCCCTCCCGAAAATTCCGTATCTTCACCCGAAAAATATCTGACATCGGCTAAACTGTTCATATACCCGTACACATCCTCAGCCTCTTTGATGTCCTTACATATAACGGCTATCGTCTCATAATCTTTTTTTCTGAGATCCAGAGCTTTTTTTAATACAGCTTCGTTTAAAGCCTCATGATCTTCGCACTTTTTACATTCTACTTTGTTTCCGTGACGTACTATGGGTTCTACCGGATAGATGGGGAAGGTTGCATGTCTCAGTATATCGGTTGCAAACTCAGATATCTCGACCGTATTTCTGTAACTCTTTTTAAGAAATCCGAAATAGTCGTACCTGTCGGGAAGCATGATCCTTTTTAACTCTTCCCAATCTGACAGTCCGCAGCCGAAATTGATATTCTGTGATACATCTCCCATGATGGTAAATGTGCATTTACTCATACAATATTTGAGTGAATCATATATCATGATACCGAAGTCCTGTGCTTCATCTATGACAACATGGCTTGCTTCCTGTATCACCTCATTTTCTTTGATCCGCTTGTAGATATAGGCTAAAGAAGCAAGATCGTACAGGTCGGGCTCATATTTTTCATATATGATGTCAGGCTCACTTATCTTTTCTTTCAGGACAAATTCTTCATACAGATCAAATACCGAATCCCGCCAGAAGAACCTGTTAAAATAGTCTTTATATTTCCTTGTCAGACTCTTCTGCTCTTCTGCATTATACGAATAATATTTTCCATAGATCTCATTTTCGAGTCTTGTCATAAGAAGATCGTTCAGGCGTTCAAATTTACGTGCCATGGACCATTGCGGGTAATCGCGTATCACCTTTTTTATTTCCTCTCCGCTCATGATCAAGCGATCATTTTTAGCGAGGCGGATATCAGTGTGCGGTACATGTTTTTTTTCAACCCTGTCACAGAATGCTGTCAGTTTTTCAAACCATTTGCCGCTTCCTTTTATACCGATACTTTTTTCCGTTTTGTCTAAGCGGCGTATCTTGTAGTCCTTTTCCCAATCTTCATAGAGAAGTCTTACAAAAAGTTCCTCCATGGTCATCTGACGTACTCCGTATACATCCAGATCGGGCAACACTCCGGTAATATAGTTCAGTAACACCTTATTGCTTCCGACAATATAAAAGCCATCCGGTTTGAATTCGGTGTCATAATTGTAAAGGATATATGATATCCTGTGCATGGCAACCGTAGTCTTGCCGGAACCGGCGCTTCCCTGCACCAAAACATTGTGTTTCGGGTTCTTACGTATTATTTCGTTTTGTTCCTGTTGAATTGTCGCGATGATCTCGCTTAAGACGTTCCTTTTGCTTTTTGATAAATATTTAGTAAGAAGATCGTCATTGGCCACCACATCGGAATCGTAGTAATCCTTTATGGCTCCATCCTCGATCTCATAGGTTCTTTTTCTTTTAAGATCTGCTCTGTAAATACCTTCTTTAGGTACCTTGTATTCACATTTTCCGAGACTGTGATCGTAGTATACAGAAGATATCGGTGCACGCCAGTCTATGACCTCCGGTTGTGAAGGATCCATGGCTATGACCGATTTCCCAATATAAAAGGTCTCACGTTTAGAGGATTCCTCATCCACAATATCAATACGTCCGAAAAACGGTTTCATTCCCGCCCTTTCGGCTCTTCTCATATCATTTCTGACTTCATTAAATCTTGCATCGGTATTAAACCATTGTGCCAGTCCTTCCTTATCGTCAACATCATAGACTTCACGTAATGACTTCAGTTCATCCTGAAGTCTGGTTGCATCCTGCCTGATCCTGTCAAGCCTATTCTTCGCAACCTCTTTTACTCTGTTCAGTTTTTTTTCTTCGTCTTCCCGGGTTGTTCCGTAGAAAGTTCCGGTTAACATTTTTGAATTCATTTGTCGTCTCCTTAACAACAGTCTGTATACTTTTAAGACAGTTTAAAAACACCTTTCCTTTCTGTCCTTCTTACACTTGTCTATACTGCCGCAGCGATAGCATAATTCATTGTCACATATTCCGTCATTGGTAAAATACGACTTTATGTTTTTTACGGTCGTTTCAGCAATATTGTATAATGCCTCCTGTGTCAAAAAAGCCTGATGCGATGTCACTATGACATTGGGCATGGAGATAAGACGGGAAAGCAGATCATCATTTAAAATATGACCGGAACGATCTTCAAAGAAGATATCTGCCTCTTCCTCATATACATCCAGACATGCTGCTCCAACCTTTCTGGCCTTGATCCCCTTAAGAAGTGCTTCGGTATCGATAAGCGCTCCTCTTGATGTATTTACGATCACAACACCCTTTTTCATCTTGTCGATAGCCGATTCATCGATCATGTGATTGGTCTCGGGTGTTAAAGGACAGTGAAGGGATATGATGTCACTTTCTTTAAAAAGCTCTTCAAGGGAAACATAATCTATACCGCTGTCTTTTGCAGGGTATGCATCATAAGCTATAACCTTCATTCCAAAACCGTGACATATATCGATAAATATGCGTCCGATCTTACCGGTACCGATCACACCAACTGTTTTTGAATGCAGATCAAACCCGGTCAGCCCATTAAGTGAGAAATTAAACTCTCTTGTTCTGTTATATGCTTTGTGTATCCTTCTTATGGACGTGAGCAAAAGAGCCATTGCATGCTCGGCTACAGCATAGGGAGAATATGCCGGAACGTGTACCACATGAACTTTTCCGAAAGCAGCCTGAACATCCACATTGTTATATCCGGCTGATCTGAGAGCTATGATCTTTACTCCGTATTCGTAGAGCTTATCTATAACGGCTGCATTAACGGTATCATTTACAAAGACACATACAGCATCACTTTCTTTCGCGAGCTCTACAGTATCCTCGTTTAATTTCGTGTCAAAGAACTTAAAAGTCATCTCCTCGGATCCGCTATAGCGTTCAAAGGATGTTCTGTCATATTCCTTGGCATCATAAAAAGCTACTTTGATCATGATATTTCCTCCTTATGCTTTTTTATCCTAATAAAAAGGTTAATACCTTTGAAGATTCTTTTCAAGTGATTTAATGACCGATTCATATTTATTATGATCTTTTATTACACTTATTCTGATATATTTATTATGATTGCAGGCTAAAACAGCCAAAGGTAACAGTGATTGGATTTTTTATATATATTGAGGATGCCTATGACGACTTATTCTGTTTCGACGCTACTGGATAATGCCGGTTTTCAGATATCTACCCTGTTGATCTGTTTTTCATGTCTGTTTTATACATTTACTCACAGAAGAACTGATTCGCTTCACAATAAGATTTTTATACTTATATTTTTTGATATTCTGATCACTGCGATCTGTAACGTGATAGCGGCAATAACAAAACCCACGGCAGCGACCTCAGAACTTTCCTTTGTCTTAAGATCCGTCTCAAATTACGTCTATTTTGTGGTACATTCATGGCTTGCGCCACTTTTTTGTTTATATGTTTCGGTCATTACGGGAGCCAATCAAAAGGTCGGAAGAACCCGCAGGCTCATATACGAATTGCCTGTATATGCAACAACTCTTCTCACTCTTATCAATCCTTTGACCAAATGGCTGTATTATTA
Organism: uncultured Lachnospiraceae bacterium; assembly: GCA_902783735.1. GTDB lineage: Bacteria > Bacillota > Clostridia > Lachnospirales > Lachnospiraceae > Colinaster. Next base: position 10,750 of record CACZSE010000139.1, on the reverse strand, counting down.
TAACGAACAGCGTCAATACCAGCGGGCATGGGGTATGTCAGTGCTCTATATCGTAAGTATATTGTATTTTCTCTTTGCCATGATAGTACTGTTATTCTTCTGGGAGGCTGTTACCAGGAAGACCAAACAGGTGATGATCTATTTCTTCGTTATGGTAGCACTGGGAACTCTTGCCCAGCTCTTACTGGCACCGCTGCACAGCGAATTGTTTGCCGAAGCTCTGGCTATGACCGGGATTATGATAACAATAGAAAATGAGGATGACAGAAAGGATTCTTTGACCGGCATTCAGAATCATGTTGCACTCTCACAGGATATAAGAAAGTTTTTAAAGATAAGTGAGCACTTTTGTGTGATCTGTATAAAGATGCATAATCCCTTAAATCTTATGCAGATAATCGGACCTTCCAATATAGGAAAACTGACGGAGCTTACCGCAGGATACCTGTCAAGTCTCGTAAACAGAAACAGCGTTTATTATGTAGGTCCCGGAACCTTCGTAGTTTTATGTCAGAATAAAGAAAAAGCCGCAACTCTTGATATCGCCAAAAAGATCAACGAACGATTCAAAAGCGGCTGGGAATTTCAGGGCAGGGTAAATAACTTTGAAGCTTCGGTTATATTTGCCGATATTCCCTCGGATATCCGTTCAATGCCCGAGATCATGACATTGATACATGCTCCCATACCCAAAGGTCTTTCCGTAGGAAGCGACGTTGTGTACGGCAGCGGTCTCGATGAGATCTTAAGACAGAGCAGATATGAAAAGGCTGTTTTGGAGGGTCTGAAAAACAATAACTATGTGGTTCATTATCAGCCCATATACTCTTCCAAAAATATGTCCATCTGTTCCGGTGAAGCACTGCTCAGACTAAAAGATGAAAATGTCGGAGATCTGTACCCGGCAGACTTTTTACCCATAGCCGAGCGCGGTGAATTCATATTCGAACTCGGAGATTTTGTCCTAGAGGAAGTCTGTAAATTCTTAAACAGCGGCATTCCCATAGAGATGGGCATAGAAACATTAAATATCAATCTGTCTGTTGTTCAGTGCATCCAGCCCAAATATGCCGAACACATAAAAGATATTATATCCAAATACGATGTTGACCCTTCAAGGATAACATTTGAGATCATGGAATCCGCAGCTTCCACCGATTTAAGATCCCTCACTGAATTTGTGGATATCTTAAGAGAGTTCGGCTGCAATTTCAGCGTAAATGATTACGGTATCGGCTTTTCAAATATAAATGCCATCTTCCATCTGAACATCGATATGGTAAAGATCGATAAGTCAATACTTCGTGAAGCCGGCAATTCCGATATCGGAAGGATCATTTTAGACAGTTCGATATCCATGATAAAAAAGGTCGGTAAAAAGATCATAATTTCCGGTGTTGAAGATCAGAGTCAGGTAGATATGGCAGTCGGCATGGGTATCGATTACCTTCAGGGATTTTATTTCTCAAATCCGATATCACAAAATGAGTTCATAACCGTCTTAAAGGCGACAAAGCTGGCAAAAATGGAAGAACAAAAAGCAATAGCTTCAAACGAGGCCATGAGCAGCTTTCTCGCCAATGTTTCTCATGAGATAAGAACTCCCATCAATGCGGTACTCGGCATGGATGAGATGATCTTAAGAGAAAGCAATGATGAAAAGATCGTAGAGTATGCTAAAACCATAGAAGGTGCCGGACGTACACTGTTAGCATTGATAAATGATATTTTGGACATCTCAAAGATCGAACTGGGAAAGATGAATATCTCCAACCATGAATACGAACTCTCTTCGGTTATCTTGGATGTCATTAAAATGATACAGCAAAAGGCCGCTACCAAAAATCTGTCGGTGATCCTGGATGTAGACCCGAAAACTCCCGGCAGACTCATCGGCGATGAGATGAGGATAAGACAGATCCTTCTTAATATCCTTAACAACGCCGTAAAATATACCGAAAAAGGAAGTGTCACACTTAAGGTCTTCTACGAAAACAGATTTAAAGACACCGCCGATCTTGTATTTAAGATAAAAGATACAGGTATAGGCATCCGTAAGGAGGATCAGGAAAGCCTTTTTGAAAAATTCACACGACTTGATACAGACAAAAATAAGACGATCGAAGGAACCGGTCTGGGACTTGCGATAACAAAGCAGATCCTCAATCTGATGGATGGTAAGGTTGAAGTAAAGAGCACCTACGGCAAGGGATCGACCTTTACTGTCAGATTACCTCAACAACTCGCTTCCTTAGATGAAATAGGCGATATTAACCTTGCCAAGACAGTTTCCGATAAAAAGAAAACCTCAATGACATCGTTTATCGCCCCTACGGCAAATATACTCATAGTTGATGATACGGCAGTAAACCGCGTGGTGGTAAAGGAGCTTCTTTCTGTTACAAAGGTTAATATCGATGAAGCCGAAAGCGGCCGGGAATGTCTTGATATGGTACATCAAAAGACCTATGATCTGATCCTTTTGGATTACAGAATGCCGGGTATGGACGGAATAGAGGTTCTTAAAGCTCTCAAAGAACTTGAGGATAATAAGAGCAGTCAGGCCGGTGTGATCGCTTTAACGGCAAATGCTGTCGCAGGAGCGAAGGAACGGTTTTTGGAAGAAGGATTTGACGATTTCATCACTAAACCCGTTTCGGGAAGCAAACTTATCAACCTGTTGATGATGTACCTTCCCGGTGATAAGATTGAAAAGATACAGTTCGAAGATTCTCAATATATAAGTGATGATGATGAGAATAAAGAAAAGAACTACAACGATGAAGAAAATGCATTATTCGATGACCGCCTTAAGCTCTTTCAAAAAGCCGGTATAGATACGGATGAAGGCATTCGTAATTGTGACGGGGTAAGATCCTATATGGAGGTAATGTCCGTATTTTTAAATGATATTCCCATAAAGAAAAACATACTAAAAAAGAGCTACAGCAAAAATGACATGAAAAGGTATGCAATAGAGGCTCATGCAATAAAAAGTACCGCCAGGATCGTCGGAGCCCTTAACCTTTCATATTTAGCAAAGGTCCTTGAAACATCGGCCGACAATGATCTCTATGTGGACGGTGAGGATCATGAGGCATTTATCTCCATGCTGGATATCATATCCAAACTCTCAAATGACGACTCCCCGTCCGAAAAGGATCTTAAACCCATAACGGACGATACATGGAAGGATGCTTTGATAACAATACGTGAATTTGCCGATCACATGGACGCCGAAAATATCGGTTTTGTATTAAAATCACTAAAACAATACGAACTGACCGAAGATATGGTACAATATACAGAAGACATAAACACTCTTGTATCACAGCTCGAGTGGGAAAAGCTTTCGGAAAGATTAAGTGATACAAGCATTTAATATAATACTTACTTTTACAAACGCCGGTAAAGACTGATCATTCTTTCCTGGGAGGATTTTATGGGATCGATCTTACTTGTAAGAGACGAAAAAACATTTATGGTTAAAGCCATGATCTCGAATCTGGTCGAATCGGGACACAATGTTACAGAGGTCTCTTTTAATGAAAATGAAATAGAGACAGCGGGAAAGACTTCGGATATCATTGTGATATATGCCGATGATATGCTCGCAGAGAATCAGGAGGTCATGGTATTACTCAAGGATCTTGGTGTAGACTATGACAAGCGTCTTGTTTTTATCGGAAACAAACAGGAAATAGACGACGTTGAAGCATTTATTCCCAAACATCTTTTTTCCGAGATCTTTGAACGTCCTTTGGACATGAGTCAGTTTAACGCTCGTATCAACGACATGTTTGAAGACAAGATACTACGGGATCGTAAAAAATCCATTCTTCTTTGTGATGATGACGTCAGTTTCCTCCATATCATGAATGAATGGCTTAAGGAGGATTATATTGTCGGAATGGCTAAATCCGGTATGCAGGCCATCACATGGATAGCCAGAAATAATGTAGACCTTATACTCTTGGACTATGATATGCCTACTGTCGACGGCCTTAAAGTATTTGAAATGCTCAGGAGCGAACAGTTTTCAAAAGATATTCCTGTCATGTTCCTAACCGGAAAAAGTGACAGACTGGCAATACTTAAAGCCATGGCCATGAAACCCGCAGGATATCTTCTTAAGGATATAAGTAAACAACAATTACTTAATAAGCTTGAAGACTTCTTTTCCAGGAATGCTTCGGACTGAAATATGACATATTAAAAGAAAGTGCCTTTAGAGGCACTTTCTTTATGCTTAAAACATGCAGTTTATAAAATCCGTCAATTATTTTTTATCCTTGCCGGATCCTTCAACACGTACATTCATACCGTCACCGGAAAGATTTACGTTACGTGTTACCTTCGCATCATAGGTTCCTGCTCTCATGATCTCGGTAAAATCCACACCTGTTGCTTCGCTCATGGTGTCGAATACCTGCTTCATAACTATGGGCATGTTACCTGATATCTGACCCGCTCCGTTTGTTCCGTCACCGGTACCGTAGATATTGATCTTATCGATCTGTGAAAGAGGCTTTGCTATCTCGGCTGCCATCTGAGGCATGATCTTTATCATCATCTCTGCCATTGCGGCGCCGTTGTATTTCTTATAGGCTTCGGCCTTTTTCTCCATAGCTTCTGCTTCTGCAAGACCTTTAGCCTTTATGGCTTCTGCTTCCGCAAGACCCTTGGCTGCAATACCTGCTGCCTCGGCATCATATTTGGCTTTGATACCTGCTGCTTCCTGTTCAGCAGCAAATTTCTGAGCTTCTGCCAATGCTTTCTTGGCTTCGGCATTCTTTTCCTGCTCATATTTTTCAGCTTCGGCATTTTTCTGTCGTTTGATCAGATCTGCTTCTGCGGCTTTCTCGGCTCTGTATTTCTCTGCATCGGCCTGTTTCTCTACCTGAGCGGCAAGTTCCTGCTGTTTTACATCTACTTCACGCTGTTTAAGTTCTGCCTCACGTTCTGCCTTTGCGATCTGAGCATTTACGGTAGCCGTCTGGATGGTCTTTTCCTGCTCCTGCTTCTGAATCTCATAAGCAGCATCTGCTTCAGCATTTTTAGTATCGGCTTCTTTTTTAAGTTCTGCCTGCTTGATCGCTAAAGCATTATTCTTTTCTGCGATCTCAGTCTGTGCAAGGACTCTGGCGTCATTTGCAGCCTTATCCGCCTCAGCCTGTGCAATGGCCACATCTCTGTCTGCCTGTGCTTTTGCTATAGCTGCATCCTTTTTGATCTTTGCGGTATTGTCCATACCGAGGTCACTGATAAGTCCGTTTTCATCCGTAACATTCTGAATGTTACATGAGAGGATCTCGATACCCAACTTATTCATGTCACGGGATGCTTTTTCCATAACCTGATCGGAAAATGAATCTCTGTCGGTATTTATTGTCTTAAGAGCAAGTGTACCGATGATCTCACGCATGTTACCCTGTAATGAATCCTGAAGATCCTGGGTTATCTGTGCCGGGGTTTTGTTTAAGAAGTTTTTTGCAGCCAGCTGGATCGCATCCGGATCCGTTCCTATTCTGACCTTTGCAACCGCATCCACATTTACATTGATGAAATCGTTTGTCGGAACCGACTGCTCTGTTTTAATATCAACAGTCATCTGTCCGAGATAAAGGCGGTCTACCCTTTCAAGAAACGGGATCTTTATGCCCGCACGACCGATGAGGATCCTGGGTTTTGTTCTTAATCCAGAAATGATGAATGCTTTATCGGGCGGTGCTTTAACATAGCCGGCAGCCGCTACAATCACCAAAAAAACAACGATCGCAAGAATGATAATAGCTGTTAGTGTCATATATTCCTCCTTCTGTGACGGTCACTTAACCATCAACTATCTCCTGATGAAAAAATATTAACACAGGTTAAACAAAAGGAAAATATCTATGATAACAAATTAAGCTGTCTTATTTGATCTTTTATATCAATTATCAGCCTTTCCTACCGTTTCCAAAAGATGTCCCACATGTCGAGTCTCAAAGAACATATCTTTATTGGCAGCCACGATAATAACCGTAGCAATGATCACTATGATCGTTTCAACACATTTTGTCTCCGGTGTCATTGCGATCTTTTCCTGCATGAAATTAACAAAAAGATGAAAGATCATACATGCAAGGATTGATCGGTCGCTTGCAAGATATACCCAGGTGATGATATATCCGAGAGGAATGCCGCTGATAAAGAAATTGACCACGTACAGCGGGTTTACCATCAGGCCTGCCTGATATGTTCCGGAAATAAAGAGTAACGGTATGTGCCAGAGTGACCAGATCACTCCAAATATAAGGGATTCCCAAAACCAGTTCATATATTCTCCGATGGAATCTTCACAATATCCCTTCCAGCCTACCTCCTCGATAACAGATGCGATCAAGATGGTAATAAGAGCCCCCGCGATGCCAACTCCCGTAAAAGAGAAGTCTTCGGTGAATGCAAACTGATCGAGCGACTGACCAAACGCCAAAGACAAAAGGATCGAGCAGACTATAATTAGCGCAAATACAATGACAGCCATAAGGACATTGAGCCACTTTACTTTATAGAATCCGATCATCTTGTTTTTAAGATCCTGCTTTAAAACGTCCGATCCCGATGTCAGTACAAAAACTGTCGAAACAACCGCAGGAGCGATGAGTCCCATCAACATCAGCACCACTCCGATATCCTGCGAAACAAAGATCGCCGGTATCCAGAATATCCATGTGAAAAGGTATGCCATGGAAAAGAAAAATACCGGGCGATATCGATATGTGTGCTCTGTTCCGTTAACATCCGTCATTTCATTTATCATCTCTTTGTTTGTGATCTCCATATTCATTTCCTTTCTGCTTTTATAATCCTTAAACCGAACACGTTTCCAGTTCCTTTATGCATGCCGGTGTCGGGATAAAAAGTGCCAGTACCGCAAGACATAGCCCTGCCGTGATAACAACCATGGCGCATCCTCTTCCCACGCCCAGCCCCGTGACCTCTCCGAGCATATCTGCGGCAGTCCCCGATACGGTATATGCCACAACATATCCCAGCTGAGAAATAAAACCGATAAGTCCCCACGTTCTTCCCTGCACCTCATCAGGTATATTTGTTCTGACAAGATAGTCCAGACAGTTGTTCGCAAAGGGAAGGGATAAAAAGAAAAGGAAACCAAACAGGCTTATAGGAATAATGCTTTCAAAAAGACCAAATCCCGCCATGAAGATACCTGACATCATGAGTGAAACGCTTAATATTTTTACATGACGGCTCTTAATACCCTTAATCCCCAAAACAAGACCACTAACCAGCATGCCACAGGCACATATCGTTTCCGCCATGCCAAGAGTTTTTGCGTCCGAAAACGAAAGAATGAGCGGCTCTGCCAGGATCTGAAACATTCCCATGAACATGGTTATCGCAGAAGATATGATAACCAGTACCATGATCCCTCTTTTTTCGGTAAGCACATTAAAACCAACTTTCAGACTGCTTATAAATCCTTCCTTCTTTTTGACCCGAACTGCACCGATCCCCTTTCTGACAACAGCCGCACTTATGATCGTCAGCGCAAAAGTAGCAATATCAATAATAAGCAACAGTCTGATGTCACTGACTGAAAGCAAAAATCCGGCGATCACGGGCGAAAACAGATATCTTGCGCTGCCGGCTAAAGATACTAATCCGCTTGCCTTCGAATATTCTTCTTTCGTAAGCATATCCGTTATTGTTGCTCTGAACGAAGGTTCCAACAACGCCGAAAATACAGAACTTATAAATACTCCCACACAGATCTGTACAAGTGAAGCGCCTCCATTTATCATACAGATCAGAATATAGATGATACCAAATGCCGAACACCCGTCTCCGATCATCATAAGAAGTCTTCTGTCATAACGATCCGCCAAAACACCAGCAGGTACACCCAGGATAAGTGTTGGTAAAAACCCAAGTAAGGTAACAAGTGCCATGTTTGCAGCACTCCCGGTCATGTTAAAAACATATACTCCCAGGCCAAAACTTGTTAACCCTCCGCCAACGGAGGATATGAGTTCTCCTGTCCAAAGGAGAATAAACTTTCCAAAATTACTCTTTTGTTCCATTGTCACCGCCTATCAGACTTTTAATGGCGCTAAGAGAACCGGGATTTGCACCTAACATTTTTTCCATCATATCCATAAATACCAGAACATCTCCTTCTGTAAACGTTTCTTCATTAAATATCTCATTGCTTACTACAAGAAGCACCCTTACTCTCTCAGGGATATGATCACAATAAAACAATCCTTCTTTGATCCCTTCTTCTACAACCTGTGAAAGCAGCGGTACTGCTTCTTCAATAAGCCTCTTTTTTACTTTTTCGTGCATGACTATGTTCTCGGGAGAATGTAATGCCTCTTCAATAGTCTGCTCGTCAACTTCAGGCGTGAAGGATCTTATGATCCCCATGGTCTTCATGATCGGATCCAATGGCATATCTAATACTTCTTCAGCGGATCTTTTTTCTTTTTCGATCATCATCCCAATGACTTCTTCAAGCATCTGCTCCTTGCTCTTAAAGTAGTAATAGTATGTTCCTTTTGCTATCCCGGCCTTTTCTATGATCTCATCCACACTGGTATTCTCATATCCTTTCGATATGAACATACGATATGCGATATCTAATAGTTCCTCTTTTCTTCGTTCACCTTTTCTCATTGTATTTCCCTTTCTCGACTATCGGTCGGTTTTAGTATAACGTAGTGTTTTTCCAATGTCAAGAACTTTTTCGACCAATAGTCGGTTTTTGAGTCTTAAGACTCTTTGCAACCTCCAGTGGTATTTCCGCCTTTACAGGATCAGGTTTCCCTGTAATATCAATAAATGTATGTAAAAAGAGCCTAAGCTCTTATTGTTTTAGAGCTCGGCTCCTGCTTAAATAAATAATGCCCCGGATATTTCATATACCATAGACTGCCACCCCGACTACGGCAGCGAGGCATATAAGACCGATAGGCGACAAACCTTTTTTGACAAACTTTCGAAAGCCGAAATATATCAACGCAAGACCACAGGTAATGAGAACTGCCGTAACATCAATACTTTTCTCTGTCTTTATATAGCAATTGCCTAAGATCATATATACGCCGGTCGCAAGTATTATACCGGTCACGCACGGCTTTAGCCCACGCATGATCGCCTGAACATAAAGATTCTTAAGGAAACTCTTTTCAAGCACCATTATAAAAAGAATGATAAAAAATGCAGGAAGCATGACTGCCGCAGTGGCAATAAACGCTCCCAATAGCCCTCCCTTATTGCTGCCTACATAAGTTGCAAGATTCACCATAATAGGGCCCGGCGTGCTTTCACTGACAGCTATCATGTAAGAAAGCATCTCATCATCAAGCCATTCGTGGGCCGACACTACATCTCTGATAAGCGGTATTGCGGCATATGCTCCGCCAAACGAAAACATTCCTACTTCCAAAAATCCTATCAAAAGATCCAGGTATATCATATCTGTTCCTCCTTTCCATGTCCTTTTTGGACAATAAAGAAGGCAACACTGACAAGTGCCGACGTAAGCATCACCACTATTGATGACAAGTGTATCTTCAGCATATTTATAAGCGTTATCACCGCAAATGAAGCCAATAGGATCCCTACCTGCAACGGTTTCTTTTTCATCTTTCCGATCATCTTTAAAGCTGCATCAAGGATCAGTATACCCACCGCTATCTTGATCCCCATAAATGCATGTGCGATCCATACGATCTCTAAAAATCCTTCCAGAAACATGGATATGGCAAAGATAATAATGAACGAAGGTATGGCCACTCCAAGTGTCGCAAAAAATGCGCCGGTAAGCTTACCTCTCTTGTAACCTACATACGTAGCACAATTGATCGCTATCGGTCCGGGAGTCGATTCAGCGATTACCGTTATATTCATCATTTCATCATGCGTTATCCATTTTTTCTGTTCCACGCAGATGTTCTCGATGATCGAGAGCATCGCATATCCTCCGCCGAAGGTAAATGTTCCAATCCTTGCAAAGGTTAAGAATAGTTCAATAAGTACGGACATTCAGACACCTTCTCTTTCAAATATACCGTTTTTCTAACCCGCATAAACACTGAAAGGAGGGTGCGCTGTCAACACGGTGTATTCAATATCTGCTCGATTTTATGTAAACTAAGCTCTTGTTAACAGACTGAATGATGGTAAAGATCATTATTCAGCTCGTTTTGACTATACATATCCCCGTTGCTTTCGTCAAGGATTATGTTAGTATTTAAGCATACTATATTTCAGTTTTGTCGGAATGCCAAAACGAGCTGGACAACGGTAATCCTACCGTCATACAGCTCGTCAATTATCTCAGGATATCTCATTTACAGAAAAACTTTCACACACTCTAAGAACAGCATCAGAGAGATTTTCTATTTTTCATAAAGTCCGATATCTGAATTATACGATCATCTCCAGTTCTCGAAGAATTCCAGAACAAGCTCATTCGTATTGAAGCCGTCAATCTCCTCAGTATACCATGCGTGCTTCGCATCCTTCACAACTACGCCCCACACAATATCTTTATCCGAGTCCGCTCCGTACTTGCTGATGATCGAACCGTTTTCTATCTCGTCTTCGGACTGCATCTTAAGTCCGTTTGAAGAAGCCATGTAATCAAGGACGTCCTCAATAGCGGGATCAAGAGCTGTCTTTGCGCTATCATCGAAATTCTTCGGAATGGATTCGTCTATCTCTCCATAGACTACAAGCA
>CACZSE010000138.1 GCA_902783735.1 uncultured Lachnospiraceae bacterium | reverse complement strand
TCTTAAGATAGACCAGTCCTCAATATCGTAAACAACTGTCAGTCCCATGGGTATCGCTCCCTGCAGTCCTCCGACAAAGAGCATGAAGATATCTCTTCCCGTAAAGTCATTCAGCTGTCCCCCTTGAATATAGATCATAAAGATACCTATCGCCAGCCCGATTATAAATCCGACACCGGTAAGGATCAGGGCATTTTTAAGTTTCTTATTCATGGCCTTCACCTCCCCTGTTCATATTGTCCAGCTTTTTGAGTATATCCTTAACATATCTGCGTGCGACCCACGTTTCACTGCCCCCTTCAAAGATAACCTTGATGGTTCCGGACATGCTTAAGTCAAAGCTGAATACCTTTGACAGATTTATTATCTCAAATCTGCTGATACGCACAAAATAACCCTTATTCAGGATATCTTCGAATTCCTTAAGAGTCATCCTCGATTCATGATCTCCGGTTTCCGCACTCACTATCACCCTACGATTCTCTGTATAGACACGTATGATATCCTTCTGCTCCAAAAGTATGATGCTGTCTCCGTCATTTACGGGAATGCGCGATGTATCAGCATAAACACATCGTTCAATGGCCTCTATTATCTTGTCTATCTTTTCTGTTCTTTTATCAGCCTTAATGATCACCTGCGGAAACTCGCATGAACGATCAGTCTCAAAGCTGATGCTGACTTTCTTATCCATTCGGCAAAGACTCTTCTTTGTTAATCAGTTTTGTTATGCATATATTTTATTATATAATCACAGACACTCTCGCGCAACTGCTCCAAAAATAAGCATAGTATCATAACAAAATAAAAACGGGGACACCTCGTGTTCCCGTTTTTGTCTGTTAAAGATCAAACAGTTTCTTTTTCTTTTTTGTTTCGCTTCCACTCTTGGAATCGGTATATTTCTTTGCGGCATTCAGTGAATCACCTGTTGCCTCATCAAACTTTTTAAGGAGTTCTTTGGCTTCATGTGAAAGCTTTTCAGGCACCTGTACCACAAGTGTTACATAGTGATCGCCTCTTGTGTTCTTATCACGCAGATACGGAACACCCTTGCCCTTGAGACGTACACGTGTATCGGTCTGCGTTCCTGCCTTTACTTCGTAAACAACCTTGCCGTCCACAGTGTCTATCATGACATCCCCGCCGAGAGCTGCTACCGCATAACTGATCGGTACGGTAGAAAAGATATTCTGATCCTGTCTCTGGAATATCGGATGACGACCAACAATAACCTCAACAAGCACATCTCCCCTGGGACCTCCGTTTACACCGGGTTCTCCCTGACCTGCCAGTCTCTTGCACTGACCGTTGTCTATTCCCGCAGGAATATCCACGGCAAATCTCTTCTTTATGGGAATGTATCCGGTTCCTTTACAATCAGGACACTTGTCTTTGATGATCTGACCTGTGCCGCCGCAATCCGGACATGTCTGAACATTTCTTACCATGCCAAAGAAAGACTGCTGAGTGAATACCACCTGTCCCTTGCCGTTACATTTGCTGCAGGTAACCGGTTTGGTTCCGGGCTTTGCTCCGCTTCCTTTACAAGTTTTACATTCATCCTTGGTATTGAGTTCGATCTCTTTTTCACATCCGAAAATAGCTTCTTCAAATGTTATGCGTACGCTGGTCCGGATATTAGCTCCCTTCATGGGACCGTTAGAGGAGCGTCCCGAGCTTCTTCTTCCTCCTCCGAAGAAATCGCCGAAAAGATCTCCAAAGATATCCGTAAAGTCCATGCCGCTGAAATCAAATCCGCCGCCGCCCATGCCTCCTTGTTCAAAGGCCGCATGTCCGAACTGGTCATACTGTCTTCTCTTTTCGGGATCCGACAGGACAGCATATGCTTCGGATGCTTCCTTAAATTTCTTCTCTGCTTCAGCATCGCCGGGATTCATATCCGGGTGATATTTTTTAGCTAGAGCCCTGTATGCTTTTTTAAGTGCTGCTTCATCGGCATTTTTTTCTACGCCCAGCACCTCATAGTAATCTCTCTTTTGCTCTGCCATAACTCCTCACTTCCATTAATACGCAGACTAAGGGGACGCCTGCCCCCTTTGTCTGATCGTTTTATATCTTGTTTGATATGATATTTACATCCAAGTCGGATTAAACTTCACGGAAATCACCGTCGATTATATCATCGTTTGGTGCCGAATCGGCTGCACCGGCATTTGATGCACCGCCCATGCCTGACATATCAGGACCTGCTCCTGCGGCACCTGCAGCACCCTGAGCCTGCTCATACATCTTTGCAAACAGATTCTGTGCTCCGCTCATAAGCTTCTCCTGAGCTGCCTTCATCTCAGAAACCTGATCTGAAGTCATCTCCTGATCCTTTGTCTTTTCCAGGATGTCCTTAAGAGCTTTAAGGTCTTCCTCAACCTTAGCCTTCTCACCTGCATCTACCTTATCGCCAACTTCGTTAAGTGCCTTCTCTGTCTGGAATACAAAGCTGTCTGCTTCATTTCTTGCATCGATAGCTTCCTTACGAGCTTTATCCTGAGCTTCATACTCAGCAGCTTCCTTTATAGCCTTATCTATCTCATCATCTGACATAGATGAACCTGCTGTAATGGTGATGTGCTGTTCCTTA
>CACZSE010000137.1 GCA_902783735.1 uncultured Lachnospiraceae bacterium | reverse complement strand
TTAGATAGTGATCTCCATCGGTCTTTTGTGCCATGATCTGTGCAAGACGATAGAGCTTGATCTTCTGATTGTTTCCTCTTGGCATAGCCTGTCCCTCTGCAATACATTTTGCGGCTGTCATTCAGCCTTTAACACCCAATAAATATTATATCACAGAGACTATAGGACAGTAAAAATCAATCCATCACTCCATCATTTTTACACTGTTCGTAATAGGGACATGTCGGACAGAAGCATTTGCAGTATCTGACATTGCCTTTTATAAATTTCCTCATCCAGAATATTATCTTTTGCATAGGATCCTCCTTATTTTTGACTGATAATGCAGTCGCCTTTGTTCCTTTATATTTCATAGTCTAACGGGTCAGGTGTCCTATAACTATACCGTGTGTTATGTAAACCACAAAGCTCTCATTGTTTTAAAACTCGACTCCTGCTTAAAAAGTTATGCCCCGGATAATTCCGGGGCATATAAGGGCTACAATATTCTGCATTATTCTAACAAATCTGCTCTTGCATACTGAGTATTTCTTCCCGCTCCAACACGGATTAATGTTCCATTCTCAACAAGCTTTTTTAGTGCTGACTCTACAGACGAACTGCCAAGACTCGGACATCCTATCAATACATCCTGCTTTGAGAACTTTCCTATTCGCTCTTCAACATTTGCTTTTACTATGTCATACGATGTACTCTTTGTACCGGCATCATGTACAATCTTAACTCTATCCTCAAATTCCCTGTAACACGCCAAAACAACCCCCAGCATATATTTGATAAAAGGCTTAGGATCGTTTTTCTCATCATGCCATCCCTGATCCGCCTTTTGCAGTGCATCATAGTACGCTTCTTTTGTATCAGCTATCGCCTTCTCAATACTGATATACTGACCAACAAGATACCCGCACCGATATAACAACAGCAGAGTTAAGAGTCTGCTCATCCTGCCATTCCCATCATTGAACGGATGTACACATAGAAAATCCAAAATAAAACAGGGGATAAGAATGAGCTCATCCACCACTTCTTTATCAAGTGCAGCTTGATAACTCTCACATATCATGTTTATTGCATCCGGTGTTTCGTATGGTTCCAACGGCTTGAATAATACTACTTTCTCTCCATTTTCAAGTACCATGTCTATCTCATTGGGGGTAGTCTTGAATCGTCCCCCGTATGAATAACTCGTATATTTCAATAAATCCCTGTGCATCTGGAGAATATAATTGCTTCGAACCGGAATCATATCATAATTTTCATGCACTAGGTTAAGAACATTTCGGTAGCCGAGTATTTCCTCTTCATCTCTGTTTTTAGGCGTTGTTTTATCAGCCACAAGTTGCTTTAAGCGATTATTGGTAGTAATAATGCCCTCAATCCTATTTGAAGCCTCTGTACTTTGGATTTTAGCAATCTCAACCAACCGCTTAAGCTCAACCGGCTTTTTGCGAAGATACAATTCTTGCTTACCCTTATATTCATGTATTTTTGAAATATATGATAATATCTCATTATCCCACGTTCTATCTGCTAAATAGATGTAATCAAATGATCTCATATGTCACACCTCTTTCTCCCAATCTTTGCTTATTTTTCTCCCAATTTTCCCCACTTTTGGGAGATTAATCATTATTATATGCTTATATTTAGAGAAAATCAATATCTTTCTCCCAAATCTCCCCTTGTTTTGGGAGGAAAATAATCATCGTTGGGAGAAAAGAAAAATGTGTCCTATGCAAGTTTCATGTGTTATGTAAACCGATGTTTGTTTTTCTTTGATGATGCTAAAAATCATGATAGAATCGTTATGACAAGTCTATTTGCTATTTGCACGGCAAGCAGATGACTATTATAGTGAAAGAGCTCGATGGAGTATATATTTACAACACCGGGAAAGAATCAGAATTATAATGACAGATGTTCAAAGAGAGTGGATTAAAACAAAAGATTCGTTAGTATCGGACATAGCAGATCTGGGATTACCAAAGGAACTGGGTGAACTGATAGCCAAACAACTTGGAAGCCCCAAAGCGATGCAGCGAATGAGTGCATATCTGCATAATGTAAGACCGCACGATGCAAATGAGATTGTTGATGAGATGCTGGCTATACAGAGTGATATCGACAGATGGAAGGATAAAAAAGCTTCACAGGAAGCAAATGCCAAATACAACGAATGGCTTAACAACAGAGGATAAACAAATGGGATATTTGATCAGTGAAACAACCAAAGAAGAGAGAGAAAAGATAGTTGCTGAATCTATCGGCAACATAAACGGATCATGTGACGGGTGCATGGCAGGTCTTGCCGATATGTATCAGGACTATATCGATGGTAAAAAGGAACTGAAGGATATCAACATGGAATTTAGAGCTCATTATGAGTCCGGAGAAGACAGACCTGTCAGAGAGCAATGCGGATTTGTACGATGAAAACTCACGTTTGAAGGAGAAGAAATATTAAATACGATACTCTTCTCCGTCCGGCTCTGACCGGTGACGATCATGCGTAGATATGATCCTTTATATAAAAAGTATAACTAACCCAACAAAGAGTACCGGTGATCACAGATGATACTATATGATGCAAGAAAAATAAAAACTTATGAGTACCTTGGTGTACTCTGTGAGATAGCTAATAAAGACAATGCCTTTAAGGAAGAGCTATGGCAGGAACTTATCCTTGATACAGAACTCATGGGAGAGTTTATGTACTACCTTGATAAACACAGCTTCCGTGATTCAATGAGTTTTGAAGGCTACACTCTTACAGATCTGTATTTCTATAACATGCGCAGACAGGAGATCAGGCAGGATATAGGAAAAAACTACGCCGACTCAAACAAAGAAGCAATGGTACTTGATACATTTATGATGATGGCTATGTTTAAAAAACAACCTGATAAATATAAAAAAAAGCTCGAAGACAGCCTGGGCATGGATATGTGAAGAAAGCAAATCAAGTATTGCATTGATGTTAAGTTTCCGATTTTATAGAATAACTTCTTCTTGGATCATATCCTTATATTTCTCATATTCCTGTTTCCAGATATCGCGCAGGCCATCTGTTATATT
>CACZSE010000136.1 GCA_902783735.1 uncultured Lachnospiraceae bacterium | reverse complement strand
GAACATCTTCCTTAAGTTTTCGGCCTGCATCTCAAGCTTTATCGCAGAATAATCGAGATTCGCATCATTCATCTGCATCTGCAGCTTTGTCACGCCGTCAACAAGAAGTGCAACGTCATCTCCGAATTCCTGTTTTATCTCATCTATGGTCATGATGGTATCTTCTACAACATCATGTAAAAGACCACCGACTATCGTTTCCTTATCAAGCTCAAGATCGGCAAGAATGATGGCAACATAAAGAGGGTGGATGATATAAGGCTCACCCGACTTTCTTGTCTGTCCCTTATGAGCCTCACTTGCCACCTTATATGCCTTCTCGATCAGGCTGATATCTCCCGAAGGATGATATCTGCGCACACGACTGATAAGGTCGTTATAAAGCTGCTCGGG
The DNA here is from genome assembly GCA_902783735.1 of uncultured Lachnospiraceae bacterium. Classification (GTDB taxonomy): domain Bacteria; phylum Bacillota; class Clostridia; order Lachnospirales; family Lachnospiraceae; genus Colinaster. The sequence continues at coordinate 3,386 of CACZSE010000136.1, read as the reverse complement.
AGCCAGAAACTCGTCAAGTGCTTCAATACGGCCGTCATCTATCACTACGCTGTTATGAACTTGATCTTTAGAAACTTCTTCTGTCATAATGTCACTTTAAATACAGATCATTTGCCCTCATATATAAGAGCAGAATCTATTCTGTATCCCTTCAGTCTTTCTCTTCCCTTAAGTCCGGCAAGTTCCATGAGACACAATATGCCTACGACCTCACCGCCCAATTGCTCTACCAGCTTGATCATGGCCTGTATGGTTCCGCCGGTTGCCATAAGGTCATCTACCAAAAGGACCTTCTGTCCCGGTCTTACTGCATCTTTATGCATCTCTATGGTTGCTGTTCCGTATTCGAGACTGTAGGATTCCGAAACTGTCTCTCTGGGAAGCTTTCCCTTTTTTCTGATAAGTACAAGGGACTTACCGAGATTGTAAGCAATGGGCGCACCAAAGATAAACCCTCTCGATTCGGCACCTGCTATAATATCGAAATCAAGATCCTCGATGAGCTTTTGCATATCATCGATCGCCAGCTTAAATCCTTCGGGATCCTGACATACACTCGTAACATCCCTGAACATGATCCCGGGTTCGGGAAAATCCGGTATGGTAACTACATAATCTTCTAATTTTTTCAATGTAACCTCTCCAATCTTACACCTTCAAAAAAATCTTATGAATCATTATATTCTTTTCATTTTTATAAATCAACCCACATCAGGCCTGTCTGTACTGGCTCATGTACAGCTGTTTGTAGAAGCCGCCTTTTTGGATGAGCGAAGCATGATCGCCCTGTTCTATGATATGTCCGTCCTTCATGACGAGTATGATATCCGCATTCTTAATGGTCGAAAGACGGTGTGCCACCACGAAGCTTGTCCTGTTCTCCATCAGCTTATTAAATGCTCTGCTGATGATAAGTTCGGTTCTCGTATCTATGTTTGAGGTTGCCTCATCCAAAATGAGCATAGGCGGCTGCATGAGCATTACTCTGGCTATGCACAGTAACTGCTTCTGACCTGCGCTCAGTCCGCTTCCGTCCTCATCCAGCACTGTGTCATAGCCCTTGGGAAGCCTTTTTATGAAGCTGTGTGCATGTACGGCTTTTGCGGCTTCTATGGCTTCTTCCCTTGTGGCTCCCTTTTTTCCTATAAGAATGTTATCAAGGACCGTAGCCTCTTTTATCCATGTGTCCTGTAATACCATTCCGAATTTCGATCTTAAGGTATGGCGTCTCATATCCCTTATCTCTTTTCCGTCTATGATGATCTCTCCATCCACAATATCATAGAACCTCATGAGAAGATTAATAAGAGTGGTCTTTCCGCATCCCGTGGGACCGACGATCGCCACATTCTGTCCCGGTCTTACATCAAGATTAAGATCCTCTATGAGCGGTTTTTTCGGATCGTACGCAAAACGGACATTATTCATGACAATGTGACCTTCTATTTTGTGTACCTCATTATCTTTCACATCATCCAGAACTCTTGAATCCTTTTCGGTATCCTCATCCAAAAATGCAAATATCCTGTCGGCGCAGGCAATGGCATTTTGAAGTTCCGTTATGACTCCCGTTATCTCATTAAAGGGCTTGGTATACTGATTCGCATAGCACAAAAGTGTCGAGAGCATGCCGACGCTTAATGCCCCTGACCAAACCGAAAACCCTCCGGCAAGTGCAACGACCGCATAAACAACAGCATTTACGAATCTCGTGCAGGGATTGGTCAAAGATGAATAAAACACTGCCTTTTGAGAACATTCCTTAAGTCTTGCATTTATCTCATCAAAGGTCTCTAGCGCTTCATCTTCGTGACAAAAGCTCTTTACGACTTTTTCATTACCTATTATCTCGTCTATAAGGGCAGTCTGTTCCCCTCTGGTGACACTTTGAAGCTTGAACATTTCATATGTATGCTTTGATATAAATCTTGCCACCAGAAATGACATAGGCGTAAGCACCAGAACAAGCAACGCTACTCTCACATTGATCGACAGCATCAGTCCCAACGTCCCGAATATGGTTATCACACCCGTAAAGAACTGAGAAAATCCGAGTAGCATGCCGTCCGCAAACTGCTCCACATCGCTTATCATGTTGCTGACTGTCTCGCCTGCCGGTCTTGAATCGAGGTATTTCAAAGGAAGCTTTTGGATCTTTGAAAATGCTTCATTTCTAATGTCCCTTACGACGCGGTATGTAACCTTATTATTTATAATGCTCATAAGCTGCTGACAAACGGCAGATACCAAAACCGCTGCCACCGTCTTACCCAGTAAGGCCACGACCACAAACATCAGTCCGACAACTTCTACCGCCCCGGCCTTTTCGATATCCGCGATCACATCGATCGCATTTCCTATCATTATTGGAATAAACAGTGCGGAAATGGAAGCGCCTGCTGCCAAAAGCATGGAAAGGACCATTAACCAAATCTGCTTTTTTATATATCTGAGGGTACGCTTTAATGTCTTCATCAGCCCACCTCCTCGGAATACTGCGAATCATAGATCTCTTTATATACATCGCATGTTTTAAGCAGTTCATCGTGCTTTCCCATACCCACAACATGACCGTCATCAAGAACGATTATCTTATCGGCATGCATGATTGAGGCTGTTCTTTGAGACACGACCAATACCGTCGGTTTGTATTCAAGAGCCTTTATGGCTTTTCTTAAGTTAAGATCCGTCAGATAATCGAGAGCCGACGAACTGTCATCAAGTATGAGGATCTCAGGCTTTCCAAGAAGTGTTCTTGCTATGGACAGTCTCTGTCTCTGACCTCCGGAATAATTCTTTCCTCCGGGCTCGACATCGCCGTCTATTCCACCCTTTTGATCTACAACCTCTTTGGCCTGTGCATCACTTACTGCCTTTAAATATTCATCATCTGAAGCTTTTTCGTTTGCCCATCTCATATTGGAACGTATGCTTCCCTTGAACAGAACAGCCTTCTGCATGACTATCCCGACTTTTTTCCTTATACCCTCAAATGTATATTCCTTAACATCAATGCCATCAACATACACCGTTCCGTTTGTTGCATCATAAAACCTGGGGATCAAATGAACAAGCGATGATTTACCGCTTCCCGTACCTCCAATGATCCCGACGGTCTCACCTTTATTTACACAAAAGCTTATATCGCTCAGTGTTTCCTCAGAGCTTTCCGGATATGTCAGTGAAACATGCTCAAACCTTATGGCTTCATCGCAGTCTTTTGATGTTTTATCGCCTTCGGTCTGAGAGACTTCTATATCAAACACCGAAGAAACTCTGTTACCGCAGGCTAATGTTTTATTGAGTAAAACTATCAGATTTGCCAGCTTTATAAGTTCAACAAGGATCTGGGACATGTAATTATACAGGGCAACAACGGTTCCCTG
>CACZSE010000135.1 GCA_902783735.1 uncultured Lachnospiraceae bacterium | reverse complement strand
TCACGTCTTGCACCCGGTCTTGCAGCGCTTATAGCATCTGCAGCCTGTACGATACAAGCTATCAGGCTCTGAGGTTCCACATCGCCGTGATGCGACTCAACAGCATTGATAACAAGAGCAGACTCTTTATATTTCTTACACAGATCGGTTCCGAGCTGTACATGAGATCCTTCCATCTCATGATCGACTGCTTTACCGATATCATGTAATAAACCGGCTCTTTTAGCCATACGAACATCAAGTCCCATTTCACTGGCTAAAAGACCTGATAACTGGGCAACTTCGATGGAATGCTTTAATGCATTCTGACCATAACTTGTTCTGAACTTCATCTTACCGAGAAGTTTAACCAATTCGGGATGAATGCCATGTACACCGACTTCAAGTACGGCAGCTTCACCTTCTTCTTTGATCATAACCTCAACTTCACGTTGAGCCTTCTCTACCATCTCTTCGATCCTGGCCGGATGGATACGTCCGTCCACGATCAGTTTTTCGAGGGCAATACGTGCAACCTCTCTGCGGATAGGATCAAATCCCGAAAGAATAACTGCTTCGGGAGTATCATCTATGATAAGATCAACACCTGTAAGCGTTTCGATAGTACGGATATTTCTTCCTTCCCTACCAATGATCCTTCCTTTCATTTCATCATTCGGAAGCTGAACAACTGAAATGGTTGTCTCCGATACATGATCGGCAGCGCATCGCTGTATAGCATTGACAACATATTCCTTAGCTTTTTTATCAGCTTCTTCTTTAGCACGACTTTCCATTTCTTTGATCATGACGGCTGTCTCGTGCTTGACATCCTCTTCAACAATTTTCAGTAGATAATCTTTTGCTTGGTCGGAGGTTAAACCTGAGATTCTTTCCAGTTCCTTAACACGTTCCTCATTAAGCTTGGAAATAACTTCTTTCTGTTTGTTAAGGCTTTCTTCCTTAGCATTCAGAGAAGCTTCCTTTTTCTCTATGGCCTCTGTCTTACGATCGATGTTTTCTTCTTTTTGCTGTATACGACGTTCATTGCGCTGAATCTCGTTACGGCGATCTTTGATCTCTTTATCAAGTTCATTTTTAGCCTTGATAGATTCTTCTTTGATCTCCAGTAACCCTTCGCGCTTTTTTGTCTCTGCAGCGACAAGAGCTTCATCGATGATCGCCCTCGCCTGTTCCTCAGCATTGCTGATCTTGGAATTGGCGTTATTTTTCTGATAATTCATCGTTATCAGATAAGTAACGGGAGCAACGATCACAAGAGTGGCCAAGACAGCTATAATAATTCCCAGCATGTCAGGAGCACCTCCTATTCATATTTAATTGATTTGTAATATATCACCGTAAATAGGCAGACTATACCTACTTTTAGCAATCTACAACAAATCAATTCTATATGAAATGCCAACTTATGTCAAGTTAAAAATCCTGCTTCATGACTCTTGATATTGCCGAAGATTCGAATCCCTTAGAATACAAAAATCGGGCTGTTTTTGCGATTTCTTTTATATCTGCCGTATCAGGATCAAAGCCTCTTTTTTGAAGGATCTTTTTGATCATAGCATCCTCATTGCCCAACTCATCGTTTTCTCGTTTTTCTTCGATCACTTCATATATAAGTCTCTTGTCTATACCCTTTTGCATCAACTTATTGATGATGGTCTTGACAGATCTTTGTTCGGTATATGTATCGATATACTGCGTTACATAAGCTTTGTCATCTATATAGCCAAAACTTTTAAGATAGTCTATCGCTATGTCAATAACCTCATTACCGTACAGATTTTTTGATAGTTTATCTCTCATCTCGTACTCTGTATAAGGACGTTTCTGCAACAGATTCATTGCTCTAAGTTTTGCCCGTTTTGGCAGTATCTCGTTTTGAATGAGCTCAAGAGTCTCATCCTTTATCTTTTTCCCTTTTTCCAGACCCAATTTATGAATTTCGCCTTTGTATAAAACAAAGGCGAAAACATCATCGATATATATTTTGTATTTGGATCTGGTATACTCTGCTATATCCGTAATAAGCATCATACGCCTCACCGGAGTGCGTAACCTAAAACAGTATTACTCTTCTTCTGCTCCCTGTTCTTCCTGTGATCCTTCAAATTTAAAATGAGCCCTTACCTTTTCTTCGATCTCATTGCAGATCTCAGGATGCTCCTCAAGATAGATCTTGGTGTTCTCTCGTCCCTGTCCGATCTTATTGCCCTGATATGCATACCAAGCACCACTCTTATTTATTATATCAATACTTGAAGCAAGATCGACAATATCGCCGACTTTTGATATACCTTTTCCGAACATGATATCAAATTCGGCTTCTTTAAACGGCGGTGCGATCTTGTTTTTAACTACCTTTACTCTGGTCCTGTTTCCAATGACTTCTCCGCCCGACTTAAGTGATTCTATACGACGGACATCGAGTCTTACCGAAGAATAGAACTTTAATGCCCTTCCTCCGGTAGTTGTTTCCGGATTGCCAAACATGACTCCTACTTTTTCTCTCAACTGATTGATAAAGATGACAGTACAGTTTGACTTGCTTATAACAGCCGTAAGCTTTCTGAGAGCCTGTGACATAAGTCTTGCCTGAAGTCCCACATGAGAGTCTCCCATGTCACCGTCGATCTCTGCTTTGGGAACAAGTGCTGCCACAGAGTCAACTACAACTATATCGATAGCTCCGGAACGCACCATGGTCTCAGTGATCTCCAAAGCCTGTTCTCCGTTGTCCGGCTGTGAGATATAAAGATTATCGATATCTACACCTATATTTCTTGCATAGACCGGATCGAGCGCATGTTCCGCATCTATAAATCCTGCTATGCCTCCTCTTTTCTGTACTTCGGCTATCATGTGTAAAGTAACTGTAGTCTTACCTGAAGACTCGGGTCCGTATATCTCCACGATACGCCCTTTAGGTATACCTCCGAGTCCGAGTGCTATGTCCAGGCTGAGTGACCCTGTAGGGATGGTCTCTACATTCATCTGAGATGAGGGATCTCCCAACTTCATGACCGCTCCTTTACCGTATTGCTTTTCAATATGTGCTATAGCGGCATCCAATGCTCTTAACTTTTCTTCTCTTTCCATTGCAGTCTCCTTTAGTTTTTGCGCAAGGCAACAGTTCTGAACACACGTTCTGTCATAAATAATAAAACATGTGTTCGTATTTGTCAATACAATTATACTTTAATACTTATAGTGTCCGTTTAATCTCTCTCTTGGGATCCCGGGTGAAAAAATATCCAAAAATATGAATAAGATTTAGTATTGAATATGTTCATTTAAAGTTTTACATAGATTCGCACGCATATTTTACTATGCGTGCGTAAATAATTCAAGCCTTTTTCACTCTTTACCGAAAGTATTCTCACTAAAGTACTCAAGCAGACAGCTTCTAAGTAAAACCAGTGCCTGTGCGACCGCAGTCTCCCTGATCTTTGCCCTGTTTCCGTGAAGATGATACTCTTTGACCGTCATCCTTCCTCGTACATAGCAGCATATATATACAAGTCCTACCGGCTTTTGTTCACTGCCTCCGTCAGGTCCCGCTATACCTGTAGTAGATAAGACAACATCGGCTTTGCTGACATCGTGCATTCCCTCTGCCATTTCTTTTGCCACCTGAGTGCTGACCGCACCATATTTTTCGAGGGTGGATTTTTTAACTCCGACCAGCTTTCTTTTTGCTTTATTTGAGTATGTTACAAATCCGGTCTTAAAGGTCTCGGATACACCCGGTACATTTATGAGTCTTCCCGCAAGCAAACCTCCCGAGCACGACTCAACCGTAGATATCGTAAGATCATTTGCTATGAGAAGATCTGCAATGGACATCTCCAGCGTAACATTTTCATCGGTAGAATAAATATATGTTCCGAACCTGTTCTTAAGTTCTTTAACCACAGGCTTTAACAGTTTCTTGGCTGCAGCCTCATCCTCGGCGGAAGCCGTAACCCGAAGATGCACTTCTCCGGTCTTCGCATATGTGGCTATCGTGGGATTGGTCTGAGCATTGATCAGATCCTCGATCTGTTTTTCAACGCTGCTCTCACCAATGCCGCATACTTTAACCGTCTTTGATAATATGATACCGGGGAGCAGTTTTCTTAAATACGGTTTCACACTGTCATTGAACATGGGTATCAGTTCGTTAGGCGGCCCCGGCAAAAGAACTACTCTTTTTTCTCCGTATTCTATAATGACACCCGGGGCGGTTCCGTTAGGATTCTCAAGTACCACCGAATCTTCGGGTATCATGGCCTGTTTCCAATTGTTTTCGGCGATCTTTACACCCTTGGAATTGAAATAGTCCTCAATATGCTTTTTAGATGCTTCATCAAGGTGCATCGGCTTATTGCATACCTTTGCAGCCACTTCCTTTGTCAGGTCATCCTGTGTGGGTCCGAGTCCTCCGCCGAGTATTACGATATCAGCTCTTGAAAGGGCTGTTTTTAAGGTCTCGGTAAGTCTTTCTTCATTGTCGCCCACCACCGTCTGGTAGTAGCATGCAAGCCCCAGTTTGGCACACTCTTCGGATAAAAAAGCTGCATTTGTATTTACTATGTTTCCCAAAAGTATCTCGGTTCCAACAGAGATGAGTTCGACTATCATGTCACATACTTCCTTCTATTATTTAAAGTTTCATTATATCAGACAATTACGTGGCTCATACTGTCACTTAACGATGAAACCTTATCATTCAGAGTATTTGCTTCATTTGCAAGTGAAACAGCCGTATCAAGCTGCGATCCTATCGAGTCTGTCACGCTTCTTGTAACCGCTGCGGTCTCTTCCGAAACGGCTGCGATATTGGTGATGGAATTTACTATGAGTTCTTTCTCGGTGACCATAGCATCCATATTTGCGGAGATCTGTTTCAATCCTTCGGCCAGGTCCTCAACACAGCCCGTAAGATCAGCAAATACTTCTATGGTATTGTCCAGAGCTTCTCCCTGCTCACTTATATATGATGTAGTCTTGTTTGCGGAGCCGGTAGCCTTTTGACTTGCAACCCGGATATCACCCAGGATCGTATCTATCTGAGAAGCTGCTTTCATGGATTCATCGGCAAGTTTTCTGATCTCTTCGGCTACTACGGCAAATCCTTTTCCTGCTTCTCCCGCTCTTGCAGCTTCAATGGATGCATTGAGAGACAGAAGGTTGGTCTGATCTGCTATCTCATTTATAACCTCTATGAAATTGCTTATAACGTCTGTCTGACGGATAACCTCCTGGATCTCCGTTATCAATTGCTGAACCAGTTCCGTTGTAAGGGATGTCTTTTCATTAAGTGAAGATATCTTTGTCTTTCCAAGCTGTGTAGACTCAAGAGTCTTCTCAACGGTTCCTTCCATCTGACCTGTGTTTCCGACTACATTATCAAGTTTTTCCGAGAAATCCGCCATCTTGTTTGCGCAAACATCAACATCCTTTGCCTGGCTCTCTGCTCCTTCGGCAAGCTGATCAAGTTCAAAGGAAACATTTTTCATTATGTCACGCATATGCTCGCTTGATCCGTATACTTTATTGGCGGAGTCGGAAACATCTTCTCCGAAGCCCCTGACATTTTTCATGAGACCGTTAATACCTTCTATGGTCTCATTGAGAGTGTCCGTAAGGAATCTCATCTCATCTTTTCTGTTGGTATGGAACTTCCTTGTAAAGTCTCCCTTTGCAACCTTATCGAGGTTATTACATACATTACTCAGAGTCTTGCTGATGCCCTGTGCAAGGATCATACCTATACCTAAAGCAACAATGATACCGATTATGACCATAACGATCGTTACATTCCTGATGCCTGACATCTCAGCCGTAACATTGTCCTTTGGTATGATGGCACATATACTCATGCCTGTCTGATCGATCGGAGCATAGTAGAAATAATAATCCCTTCCTCCAACCTCTACATCAATGCCGGCAAGCTTTTCGCCCGCTTCAGCCGCCTGATCGAAGAATGAACTTCCCTTGAAGAAATATTCGCCCTCCGGCTTAAAATCAAAAACATCTTTATCTTCATTTTTTGTCTGGAGCATACATAACTCATTGTCGGGAGTTACTATTGCGGCATAACTTCCGTCACCCAGATTCAACGTCTTGAGTGTGTTCATCAGGTTATTCTTATCCATGTCGATGACAACCGCTCCGTCACCATACATGAAAAGCTGAATATATGAAAAAACATATGAGTCGGGATCGCCGTGCCAAACTTCGTCAATAAAAGGATGCTTTCCCATCCAGCCGTTTCTGATACCGGTCGAATCATAATCCTTAACAACAGCTACTTCCGGCTTGTCCCAGATCTCCGCAAATCTTCCATGTTCGGATTCTCTTATCTGAGCCTCCGTTCTGTTATTGTTCATGACCGCCCTGCCGTTTTCACTGATGATATAAGCGTCAGACACAAAATCTGTCGATTTAATATAATTACTCAGTTCATTGAAAATAGCCGTATAGGTCTTGTCCTTCTCATTGCTGAGCTTTTTATATAAAACCTGATAATACTTTGTAACACTTTCACTTGAATTGAAAGTCTGGGCTCTGTTTTCTATGCTTGCACATATCATGGACAGATAATTCTGAGTTGCTGCCATGGTGCTTTCAACACTCGTAGAATATTTGTCAATGATGACCTCCGATGCCGTTCTGTACGAGAACACACCGAGCAGAATGATAAGTATGACGGGGACACAATAAGCAGCCAGAAGTTTTATGCCTATACTGCCATACTTTTTTACGGAACTCTTATTACTTTTCTTTGTGATGTTCTTTGTGAAGTTTTTTGTAATGTTCTTTGTGGTATTTGTGATTTTCTCTGAAATTCCCATAAAGTCAACCTTTCTGATAGTGTAAAACTTGTGATCAACTACATTTTTATCCCATCCGATCATTTGCCGACACTATATTTTCATTGTATACAATATACGATGATAAATCTATAAAAAAATAAAAAAAAACGGATGTCTTCCACCCGTTTTTTATCTCACTCTTCCTTCATGACTTCTTTATTTTTTATAATATAATCCATTAGTGATATGATTGTCAATGCTACCGAAACATAAAGACTTAACGCTTCCATAAAATTAAAGAACCACAGATCCAGGTCGGCAATATGGAGACCTATCATGATCATCTGACTGACGGTCTTCGACTTTCCCCACATGCTTGCCGCTATGACCACTCCGTTATCCGACGCCACAAGTCTGAATCCTGATATGATAAATTCTCTCGCCATTATGATAAGAACAGCCCATGCCGGTATCTTCGACATTTCGAGAAGACAGATCAGTGCGGAACATACCAGAAGCTTATCCGCAAGCGGATCCATAAACTTTCCGAAGTTTGTTATAAGATTATATTTTCTTGCTATCTTTCCATCCAAAAGATCGGTAATGCTTGCCAGTATAAAGATGAAAAGAGCTATCCAGTTTGAGAATTCCCCCACACATCCCGTCAGCATGATGATGACAAACGGAATGATGAGTACCGTTCTGAGTATAGTAAGTCTGTTAGGTAAATTCATTTTGTTCATACCTCAATAATATCACTCAATCACTTCTCCAACAAGGTCATATTCTCTTGAACCCGTCACAAGAACCTTAACAATGTCTCCGCTCATAAGTTCCCTGTCACAGCTCACAAAAACCTCACCGTCGACTCCCGGAGCATCTTTATAAGTCCTTCCAACGTATACCCCCTCTTCTACAAGTTTACCTTCTATCATAACTTCAAGCTTTGATCCTGCAACATTTGAAGCAGTCTCAAAAGCGATCTGCTGTTGAATCTTCATTACCTTATTACGTCTTAAACGTTTAATAAGTTCCGGCAGCTGTCTGCTCATTTCAGCAGCTGCAGTTCCCTCTTCCCGTGAATATGTAAAGACTCCGAGTCTGTCAAACCTGATCTCCTTAACAAATTCAAGCATCTGCCTGTGATCCTCACCCGTTTCACCCGGAAATCCGGTTATAAGTGTTGTTCTTAGAGCTATATCGGGAATCTCTTCACGCAGTTTTTGTATCCTTTGAGTTATCTCCGCCCTTGTGGTCTTCCTGGCCATTTTTTTCAGTATCTCATCGGATGCATGC
>CACZSE010000134.1 GCA_902783735.1 uncultured Lachnospiraceae bacterium | reverse complement strand
GCTGCCCAATCAGCTCCTCACATGGCTATAGACGTAAAGAAAATGGATGTTGATTTTCTTGCATTTTCCGGACACAAACTTTTAGGCCCCATGGGTATAGGTGTGTTGTATGGAAAAAGAGATCTTCTTGAAGAGATGGAACCTTTCATGTCGGGCGGGGAGATGATCGATTCTGTCAGACTTGAGAGTGTGGTTTACGCACAGCTTCCGCACAAATTTGAAGCCGGTACCGTTAATGCGGGTGGTGCTGCCGGTCTTGCTGCAGCTATAGATTACATAGAAAGCATTGGTTTTGATAGTATAGAAGAGAAAGAATATAATCTTACCAAAAGGGCGATCGAAGGGATACAAAAGATCCCTCATGTTCATATTCTGGGCTCAAAGGATCCCGCCGATCATCACGGTATAGTATCATTTACAATAGAAGATGTGCATCCTCACGATGTATCATCTATATTGGAGGCCGACGGTATAGACGTAAGGGCCGGACATCATTGTGCACAGCCGCTTTTGGAGCATCTGGGAGCGGGTTCGGCAACCAGGGCAAGTATCATGTTTTATAATACAGAAGAAGAGATTGATGCACTTGTTGAGAGTATAGCGAGTGTCAGACAGAGGATGGGTTATGGAGAGTAGAAGCTTTTATAATGAGATATTGACGGAGCACAATATCCGTCCGGAATATAAGCATGATATTGAGAATGCGGACCTTATATTGGAAGGTGTAAATCCGAGTTGCGGTGACGATATCTGGCTGAAATTAAAGCTTGAGGATGATGTTATAGTTGACGGAGCCTTCACAGGGGACGGATGTGCTGTTTCCCAGGCATCTGCCGATATTATGATGGGGCTTGTTCTTGGAAAGAAAAAGGATGAAGCATTAAAACTTGCTGATATTTTCTTTCGAATGATAAAAGGAGAAGCCGATGAAGATGAGATAGAGAGTTTAGAGGAAGCATCGGCATTGAGAGACATAGCTCATATGCCGGCCAGAGTCAAATGTGCCGTTTTGGGGTGGCATACACTTGAAGCGATGTTCAGAAAGAAGATAAAGGAGAACAGTTTATGACACTTGCACAGCTCAATTATGTTATAGCGATTTCCAAAGAAAACTCATTAAATGATGCGGCAAAAAAATTGTTCGTATCTCAGCCGAGTCTTTCTTCGTCTTTAAGATCCTTGGAGCAGGAACTCGGATTTGAGATCTTTACGCGTTCAAAGACAGGTATGTCAATTACTACAAAAGGAGCGGAATTTATAGGATATGCCAGATCCGTGATCGAACAGTATGAACTCTTGGACTCAAAATATATATCCAAAACCAAAGTTAAAAGAAGCTTCAGTGTATCAATGCAGCATTATACTTTTGCGGTTAATGCGTTTGTAGAGCTCATCAAACAGTTTGGTATGGATGAATATGAATTCGAGATACATGAGACAAAGACATATGAAGTGATAGACAATGTAAAGAACCACAACAGTGAATTGGGTGTTCTCTACATAAATGACTATAACAGGACTGTTCTTTCCAAGATATTTACGGAAGCAGGAATTGAATTTACACCGTTATTCGATTGCAACATCTATGCCTATATGAGTAAGAAAAACCCGCTTGCGGTTAAAGATGAGGTTTCTATCGAAGAACTGGACGATTATCCGTGCCTGGGATTTGCTCAGGGAGATCACAATTCTTTTTATTTTGCGGAAGAAGTCATGAGCACATATAATTATAAACAATATATCAGAGCCAACGACAGGGCTACACTGTTAAATCTTATGGTGGGGCTGAACGGTTTTACACTCTGCTCGGGAATAATATGCGAGGATCTTAACGGAGATGATTATGTGGCTGTCAAATTAAAGACGGATGAAAAGATGACCATAGGATATATTTCACGTAAAGACGCTATCCTGAGTGACATCGGAAAGAGATATATTGACGAACTTGCAAAATATAAAGATATGGTAATGCAGTAATAGTATCAAAACATATATGATAATTTAAGCCATTAAAAAGCACTCGGCAAAAATGCTTTTAATGGCTTTTTTTATTTATGTTTTCGGGCTTTTTAAGTTATAAGGAAAAGTTATAACCCATAAAAGAAAATAGGAATTATACAAGGCATGATTATATTGATATACTGTGACGCATAGAGAAAACAAAAAAATGTGAGACCGATGATCGCATTAAAAATGGTGAATGATATGGCAGAAAGAAATCTTGATTTTGATACGGTAGTTAACAGAAGAAATACAAGAAGTCTGAAATATGACTTCGCTAAAAGAAGAGGTAAACCGGAAGATGTATTACCGCTGTGGGTTGCGGATATGGATTTTAAAACTTCATCATATATTGAAGATGCCCTTGTTGAGAGAGCTCACGAAGCCATATTCGGATACAGCGAATCAGATACGCCGTATTTTGAGATCATACAGAAGTGGATGAAGGAACAGCATGGTTGGAATGTGGAAGAAAGATGGCTCATAAAGACACCCGGAGTTGTTTTTGCACTGGCAATGGCCATTAAGGCTTATACAAACGAAGGTGATTCGGTCCTTTTACAGTCTCCGATCTATTATCCTTTTTGTGAAACGATAGAGGATAACAAAAGAAAGGCAGTGAGCAGCGATCTCTATCTGGGAGAGGATAACAGATATCATATAGATTTTGAGGATTTTGAAAACAAGGTAAAGGAAAACAAAGTTAAGCTTTTCTTCCTTTGCAATCCTCACAATCCCGTCGGAAGGGTATGGAGTAAAGAAGAGCTTACAAGACTCGGAGATATCTGTGTTAAATATAACGTGACTGTTTTAAGTGATGAGATTCATCATGATTTCATATTTAAAGGTGAGCATACAACCTTCGCAAGTATTAAAAAAGAGTTTGAGAACATAAGCATAACGTGTACTTCACCGAGTAAGACCTTCAATCTTGCGACAATGCTCATATCCAATATATTTATTCCCAACACTCAGTTGAGAAGAGCTTTTCGCAAACAAAAAGATGCTGCAGGAGTCAGTCAGCTGTCTGTTATGGGATTAGTAGCTACTGAAGCGGCATACAGTAAAGGACTGGAATGGTTTAAGGCAGTACATGCTTATATTAAGAAGAACATAGAGTATGTGGAAGAATATGTTAAAAATGAACTTGAAGGTGTGAACCTGGTCGATAGTGAAGGTACGTACCTGCTATGGCTGGATTTCAGAAACACGGGACTCAGTCATGAGGAACTGGACAGAAGGTTAGTATATGAAGCAAAGCTATGGCTGGACAGCGGCAGCATTTTCGGTGAAAAAGGTGAAGGGTTCCAAAGAATAAACGTAGCCTGTCCGAGATCAACACTTGAAGAAGCACTGAAGAGGATAAAGACAGTCCTGGAAAAAAAAGATAACAGGGCCGATATCATTACCTTCATGAAGAGCCCGGCCACAGGTTCACACGCCAAAGCTCAGTAATACACCGTAAGGAAGATACAAAAGTGATAAGACTTGTAGATGTAACAAAAGTTTTTAAGACAAAGGATGCCGTGATAACTGCGGCAGACAAGGTCAATCTTACAATTGAAGACGGAGAGATATTCGGCATCATAGGTTTTTCGGGAGCGGGAAAATCAACACTTGTCAGGTGCATGAATCTTTTGGAAAGACCATCATCCGGAGAGGTTTATCTGGATGATATACAGCTGACAAAGGCCGGTCATAAAAAGCTTTTGGAAGCAAGACGGAATATGGGAATGATATTTCAGCAGTTTAATCTTTTGGAACAAAGAAACGTGATCGACAATATCTGTTATCCGCTTGAGATCTCCGGTGTTGGAAAAAAAGAAGCGATACAGAGGGCAAAAGAGTTATTAAAGCTGGTGGAATTGGAAGATAAACAAAAGGTTTATCCATCACAGTTATCGGGAGGACAAAAGCAGAGGGTTGCCATAGCCAGGGCATTGGCAACAAATCCGAAAGTTTTGTTGTGTGATGAAGCTACAAGTGCGTTGGATCCGTTAACCACCAAAAATATTCTGGAACTTTTAAAACATATAAATAAAAAACTCGGAGTAACCATAGTTGTCATCACACATGAACTTAAAGTCGTCGAGCAGATATGTGACAGAGTAGCGGTAATGAGTCAGGGACGGATAGAAGAGCAGGGACGTGTAGATGAGATATTCCTGAACCCCAAGTCTCAGACTGCCAGAAAGCTCGTATTACCCGGAGGAACAGATCCGATTAATGCTCCCACAAGAGATTATTTACGTATCGTCTTTGACGGACAGTCGTCTTTTGAACCGGTATTTGCGAATATCATCATAAAGCTGGGCATAAAGCTGAATATTTTAGGAGCCAATACCGAGGATATAGGCGGTAAGGCATACGGACAGCTCTTGATAGAAAGACCAAAAGATAATGATGTCATAAAGATAAAGGAATATCTTGAAAGTATAAATATAACGGTTGAAGAGATGATCATCGATAAAGAACAACCGGCGTAGGGGAGAGAATGTAAATGTATGACAAGATAATAGGATTATTGATAAGCGGAACAGGAGAGACCTTTTATATGGTCGTTGTATCAACGCTTATATCATATATACTCGGAATTCCGTTGGGAATTGTAGTATATGTTACCGACAAGAACGGGATAAGTAAAAACTCATTTGTTAACAAGATTGTTGGCCTGGTCATAAACCTTGTCAGATCGATCCCGTTTTTGATCCTGCTGGTAGCTATTCTGCCATTCACGAGAGCTATAGTGGGAACAACGATTGGCTCATCTGCCACGATCGTTCCTCTGGTTGTAGCAGCGACACCATTTGTCGCGCGCATGGTCGAAGCCTCACTTAAGGAGGTCGATCATGGGGTGGTAGAAGCAGCTCAGGCAATGGGTTCAACAAATCTTCAGATCATATGTAAAGTTTTGGTTCCCGAAGCAAGACCTTCACTGTTGGTTGGTATGACCATTGCGTTTACAACCATACTGGGTTACTCGGCTATGGCCGGATTTGTTGGTGGAGGTGGTCTGGGAGCAATAGCTGTGAACTATGGCTATTACAGATATCAGACAGGTGTTATGTTAACTACAGTAGCAATGCTGGTGATCATAGTTCAGATATTTCAGGAGGGCGGCCTGATACTGGCATCTAAGATAGATAAGAGGATAAAGCGCTAATGACCCGCAAAGGGTAAATATATAGAAAAAGAGGAGAAAAAATTATGAAAAAAAGAGTTTTAGGAGTTTTATTATCAACAGTAGTGGCACTAAGTGCACTTACGGGATGCGGTGCGACACCCGTGGCAGAGCAGAACACTCAGACCATCGAAGACGATGGACAGGTACCGGCAGCTGATACACCTGTAGCAGAAGAACAGGCATCAGATACAGATGAACCGGTTGACAATGTAATAACGGTAGGTGCTACTATCACACCTCATTCAGAGATCCTTTCAGTAGTAGCAGAAAATCTTAAAGAGCAGGGGTATGAGCTTAAGATAGTGGAATACAATGATTATGTGCTTCCCAATACGGCTTTGGAGGCAGGAGATCTCGATGCGAACTATTTCCAGCATATACCTTATCTTAATGATTTCAACGAAGAAAACGGGACACATATCGTAAGCGCAGCTGCCGTACATTTTGAGCCTATGGGCATATATGCAGGTAAGACGGCTTCTCTTGAGGATATAAAAGAAGGTGCAAGCGTGGCTGTTCCCAATGATACTACAAATGAGGCAAGAGCGCTTCTGTTATTGGAGGCTCAGGGACTTCTTAAGCTTAAGGCAGATGCAGGTATCAAGGCTACAATACTTGATATTGAAGAGAATCCCTTTAATCTTGATATCAAAGAACTCGAGGCTGCTCAGGTTCCCAAGGCTGTAAAGGATGTGGATATAGCTGTTATAAACGGTAATTATGCACTTGAAGCCGGCATTAAGACACCACTTGTTACTGAAGCATCCGATTCACTTGCTGCAGAAACTTACGGAAATATCATTGCTGTAAGAGAAGGTGAAGAAAACAGCGTAAAGACAAAAGCTTTGGTAGATGCGATACTTACGGAAAATGTTAAGGAATATATCAACAATACATATGAAGGAGCAGTACTTCCGGTATTTTAAGCCCCAGAAGATATTAAAGATGAAATTTGAAAAGAGATGGTCAAAAACCATCTCTTTTTATGCTATTCTATTTTTGATATAATACATAATTGATTTCAAGTAAATTGCATTCAATCGAGTTATGGTTTGTACAGTAAATTAAGAAATAAGCAGGAGAGACAATGAAAGAGATAATACAGAAGACATTCACCGGGGAAAGAGCTCTGTTTGGAAGTAAAGACATTAAAATGATCGATTGTGTGTTTACGGACGGTGAGTCGCCGTTAAAAGAAAGCTCACAGCTTGATATGAAGAACTGTATTTTCGGATGGAAGTATCCGCTTTGGTACTGTAAGAATATCAGGGTGAGCGATACCAACTGGCTTGAGATGGCCAGAGCGGGTGTATGGTATACAGATAATATAACTGTGGAGCATGCTCTTATTCAGGCCCCAAAGAATTTCAGAAGATGCAATAATGTGATCCTTAAGGATGTTGATCTGACGCGTGCCGAGGAGACGCTTTGGAATTGTAAGAATGTTGACATGAATGATGTGACCGCAAGAGGTGACTATTTTGCCATGAACAGCAGTGATATCAGGATAGACGGATTAAAACTGGACGGTAATTATGCTTTTGACGGATGTAAAAACATTCTGATTAAAAATTCCACACTACTTACAAAAGATGCATTTTGGAACTGTGACAATGTGACTGTTTACGATTCATTTATCTGCGGAGAATATCTGGGATGGAATTCAAAGAATCTTACGTTTGTCAACTGCACGATCGAAAGTCTGCAGGGCATGTGCTATATAGATGATCTTGTTATGAAAAACTGCAGGCTTATAAATACCACACTTGCATTTGAATATTCAAAGGCCGATGTTGAGGTAAACGGGAAGGTCGACAGTATTTTAAATCCCGGGTCGGGTATAATTAAAGCCGAAGCCATTGGTGAACTCATACTTGAAAAAGATCAGATCGATCCCTTAGCGACCAGGATAATATGTGATACCATAGATAAAAAAAGCGATATCGTGGAGTGGAGAAGATGACATACGATTTTGACAGCGTAATTTCCAGAGAAAACACTGCCTCTCTAAAATGGAATGTAAAAAAGACGGAGCTGCCTATGTGGGTAGCTGATATGGATTTTAAAACTGCGCCCGAAGTGATCGAGGCGATAAAAAAAAGAGCCGAACACGGAATCTTTGGTTACAGTGAAGTGACGGATGAATGGTACGATGCATATATTCAATGGTGGTATAAAAGACATTCGTTCAGGATTAAAAAAGAGTGGCTTATATTTTGTAACGGTGTGATCCCTGCTATTTCATCGGTTGTAAGAAAGCTTACAACCGCGGGGGAAAATGTTGTAGTTCAGACACCTGTTTACAATGTGTTTTTTAACAGCATACAAAATAACGGATGCAATGCGCTTCAAAATGAACTTATATATGATGATGGTAATTATCGGATGGATCTTAACGATCTTGAAGATAAGTTAAGTGATCCGCAGACTTCACTCATGATCCTTTGTAATCCGCAAAACCCTTCCGGAAAGATCTGGGATAAAGATACTCTTAAGAAGGTTGGTGATCTTTGCGTCAAATATAATGTAAAAGTCATAAGTGATGAGATACATTGCGATATTACCGCAAAAAATAAAGAATATACTCCGTTTGCAGCCGTATCCGATAATTGTGCGTCCTGCAGTATTACCTGCCTTTCTCCTTCAAAGGCTTTTAATCTTGCGGGGTTACATAGTGCTGCCGTTTGTATACCCGATCCCTTCCTGAGGCATAAGGTATGGAGAGCGTTAAATACAGACGAAGTAGCAGAGCCGAATGCTTTTGCGGTCGCCGCTGCAGTGAGTGCATTTAATGAAGGAGAGGCATGGCTTGATGCACTGAACCGTTATATAGACAACAATCGAAATATCCTGCAGTTCTTTGTAGAAAAAAACATTCCCTGTATAGATGTTGTTAAAGGAGAGGCGACATATCTTGTCTGGATTGATATTAACGGATTATCCGAAATGATTGACGAAGGCATTTACAAAGGACATTTGAGCAGATATGTTGCAGATTTCATAAGAACCGAAACAGGGCTGTTTATATGTGATGGGGAAGAGTACGGTAAAGGTGGAGAAGGTTTCCTTCGAATTAATATTGCCTGTCCCGAAAGTATATTAAATGACGGACTGAACAGACTTAAGGCAGGGATTGAAAAACTGATCGGATAAAATGCCCGTTAAACCATTTTTTGTCAAGTATTCAATAGTGAATTAATCATTTTTTTATGATATTATATACATGATCATTGTTTGAATATGAGGTAGAAGATGGACGGGGTTGTTATTAATGCTTTGGATTTCGGTGAGATAAATGCCGTATGCGCTTTTTGTATATTATTATTTGGTTTCATGTCTATAGCCTTT
This sequence comes from uncultured Lachnospiraceae bacterium, assembly GCA_902783735.1. GTDB lineage: Bacteria > Bacillota > Clostridia > Lachnospirales > Lachnospiraceae > Colinaster. Next base: position 2,177 of record CACZSE010000134.1, on the reverse strand, counting down.
ATGAAAGGCTTCAAAAAGAAAGTCAGCAGGTATATGATCCTGATGGCTTGTCTTTATATCATTGCAATAGTCAGTGATATTTTTCAGTTTACCGTTTCTGAAGGATATTTTTCACTTTTTGATGGCCCGGGAGCTGTATTTGTATTTATAAGTATCGCCTGTCAGATCATAGCTTGCGGAATGTGGCTGGCCTATGTTCAGTCAAGGACCGTTCAATCCGCAGGTCTGTTAAAACTGTCGATAGCTGCCGACTTTTTGGTTATTATTTGTCTTTTGAGTTTTGAGATCTTTGCATCCTTTGGTGGCAGCAGCTTCTTTGAATGGGAAAAACGTATGGGATTAGACGGTATCTCTGTCAGATTGATGGAAGTTATCGTTCTTCTTTTATATACACTGGCATTTATATATCCTATTAACAGGATAACCCGCCAGACATGGGCTGTCAGGAGAAGGTCACTGACCATGATGGTCTTTCCCGTACCGATCATAGTGGCTACATTACTTCAGATGGTCAGCGGTAGTAACTATGTATACGTAGGCTGGATGTTATCATTTGTTATATATGTTTTTATAAGGCTTCATGATATAGGATTTGAGAAGAACAGGGATTTGGAACATTATGTAAACCTGACTGATTCTATCAGAGAAGATTATCTTGCCATTTTTTATACTGATCTGAATGAGAATACCGTTGAGTCTTTTTTTACAAACGACTATGTTACCAAAGAATATGACAGTTTTATAAAGAAGGGTGTTTACAGCGAATTTGTCAATCATTATTCCGAGAATACCATATATTCACCCGATGCAGATGACTTCAGACGCATTTTGAGTGTTGAGAATGTAAGGGAGCAGTTAAGTAAAGAAAACGATTTTACCTACGATTACAGAGCTAACAGAGACGGAGATATCCGGTATTTCAGACTTCATTGCTACAGGGTCAAGAATGAAAAGAAACTTGAGCATGCGGTAACAACCTTTATGGATGTTACCGAAGAAAAAATAAGAGAGCTTACCGATCAGAAGAATACTATGGTATTTAAAAGCCTTTCCGAAGGCTTTGAATATGTATGTTATCTGGATTTCGGAAGTGAGATCGCTGAAGAGTATTATGTGTCAAAAAGCTTTGAATATTTCTTTAATGTTATAGGAGAACCGGATCCGAGAAAAAGGTTTGATCAAATATTCAGACACGGTATGGGAAGTGAAGCATTTGCGGAGTTTTCAAAACGGTTTAATAGGAATACCGTTCTTGAAGAACTTGCTGAGAGCGGACTTTACAGTGCCGAGTGTAAGATGAATATGGGGCGCGGTTACAGATATTATAATGTTAAAGCATTTGCCAATAAAGCCAATCCGGAGGCGGCAGTTATCGGTATAGTTGATGTTAACGATCAGATCCGTGCCGAGATCGAAAAAGAAGAAAGGATCAAGGAAAAAGAGTACAGCGCTCAACTTGAAGCGACAATTGCGGAGAGAACCGCGGAGCTTCATGAAAAAGCAAGATCCTTAAATCAGATAAATGAAGATATCATAGAACTATTAGGAAACATTACCGAGGCCAGGGACGTTGAGAGCGGAGAACACATAAAAAGGGTAAAGGGATTTACCAATATCCTGGCAAGACATATCATGGAAGACTATCCGGAATATGGTTTGGATGAAGCACAGATCGCTCTTATAACATCTGCGAGTGCGCTGCATGACATAGGTAAGATCATGATCCCGGATAATATACTGAGAAAACCCGGAAAATTCACAAAAGAAGAATTTGATATCATGAAGACCCATTGCCTCAGAGGATGTGAGATATTGGAAAAAGCTCCTCAGGGTTGGGATGAAAAGTACCTGAATTTCAGTATGGAGATCTGTGGATGTCATCATGAGAAATGGGACGGAAAAGGTTATCCTAAGGGATTAAAAGGTGATGAGATTCCGATCTCGGCACAGATCGTGTCTGTGGCAGATTGCTTTGATGCTCTTACAACAAAGAGGGTCTATAAGGATGCTTATTCACCGAATGAAGCATTTGATATGATAACAAACGGTGAATGCGGTGCATTCTCCCCCAAGATAATGGATGCTTTCAACAAAGCAAAAAAAGAGTTTTTAGTTCAGTTTGATACTAAAGAGGAACATCATTCAAGTGCTGTTACGGTCAATTCCTATGCGCTTTC